>JAJZQK010000351.1 GCA_021847625.1 Chloroflexota bacterium | reverse complement strand
TCTTGTGCCAGGAAGGATGGACGGTCATGGGCGAAGGCACAATACTGATCATCGACGACGAAAGCATCGTTAGAGAGGTAGTCGAGCGCTATTTGGTCCGCGAGGGCTACTCTGTGCGTACTGCCGCCGATGGCGAGACGGCCCTGCAGATAGCATACGAACAGCAGCCCGACCTGGTAGTCCTCGACCTGATGCTCCCGAAGGTGGACGGACTGGAGGTCTGCCGGAGGTTGCGGGCGGAAAGCAGCGTGCCGATCATAATGCTCACCGCCAAAGGCGAGGAGACCGACAAGGTCGTCGGCCTCACTCTAGGAGCGGACGACTACATGGTGAAGCCGTTCAGCCCCCGCGAACTGGTGGCTCGCGTGCAGGCTGTTCTCCGACGGGCACCCACGGCTTCCCCAGGTCTCCAGGAGGGCAACCGGGTTCTGCGGTTCCCGGACCTGCAGATAGACATGCGGACCCGCGTCGTCCAGGCAGGCGGGCGAGAGGTCGAGCTGACACCCAAAGAGTTCGACCTGTTGACGTTCCTGGCCAGCAGCCCGGGCCAAGTCTTCACCCGTGACCAGCTGCTGGAGAAGGTTTGGGACTACCGGTACGCGGGCGACACTAGCACCGTGACGGTGCACGTGCGACGGTTGCGCGAGAAGGTCGAGGAGAACCCGATGCGCCCGCGCTACCTAAAGACCGTCTGGGGCGTGGGCTACAAATTCGAGGCCAAGTATGGACGCGACGATCAGGCCGGATAAGAGACCCTGGTGGACGCTACTGCCGATTGCTCTCGCGGCTTTGTTAACCTTCGCCGCCATCATCGGCCTAGCCGTGGTCCTGCTCAACCCACCTCGCCAGGATATCGAAGCGCTGATTTTGTTTCTGGCTCTCTCCGGCGCGCTTTCTCTCGCCTTGGGGTATCTGGCGGCCAGACTTGGTTGGCGCCTGCTGTGGGGCGGGCTTCGGTTCAGAATCGCCTTCACCGTCGCCGTTGGCGTCGTCGTCGCCCTGGCTAACGTCGCGGTGACAGCTTACCTTATGTTCTTGTCGCCTCATGACCTGACGCTTCTCAGCCTGCTGCTGCTCTTTGCATTGGTGATCTCCTTGTCCTTCGGCGTCTTCCTGGCGGGGAGGCTGACCTCATCCCTGAGGGAGCTCGCCCAGGGCGCCGGACGCATGGCCGAGGGAAACCTCAGCGTTCGCGCTGCGGTGAGCGAAGGCGGCGAGGTAGGAGAGCTGGCAATAGCCTTCAACACCATGGCGGCCCGCCTGGAGGCATCTTTTCGACAGCAGCGAGAGGTGGAGCAGGCACGGAAAGACCTCATCGCCGCCGTTTCGCATGACCTGCGTACCCCCTTGGCCTCGCTGCAGGCGATGGTTGAAGCAGTGAACGACGGCGTGGTGAGCGACCCGGAGACGATTCAGCGCTACCTCCATACCATGCAAACCGAGATTGCCAACCTTAGCGCCCTAATCAACGATTTGTTCGAGCTGAGTCAGTTGGACGCTAGTGTGCTTTGCCTGCATATCGAGAGCAGCCCGCTCCAGGACGTTATCTTCGACACCGTTGACAGCCTGCAAGCCCAGGCGCAACGCCACGGACTCAACCTGGCTACCAGTGTCGACACCCAGCTCGAGCCGGTCCTCATGGACCCCGCTCGCGTGCAGAGGGTGCTCTACAACCTGGTGCAGAATGCGATTCGACACACCCCCAGCGACGGCACCGTGTTGCTGGAGGCCCGCGACACCGGCGCCGAGGTGCACGTCAGCGTGGAGGACACTGGCGAGGGCATCGCCGAGGGCGACCTTCCCCACGTGTTCGAGCGCTTCTACCGCGGCGACCCGGCTCGCTCCCGTGAACGTGGCGGGATAGGCCTGGGACTATCGATAGCGCGAGGGATAGTGGAGGCGCATGGCGGACGTATCTGGGTTGAATCCACCCCGGGCCAGGGGAGCAAGTTCAGCTTCGCTTTGCCCAAGGCCGACCCACAGGCAGCCCGAAACCCGTAATCACACATTGCGCCACCCGTCGTTCTCGCTGCCACCCCGTCCCTCTGCCCGGCGAGAAGCGCCGAATGAATGATGTACAATCATCGCGACAAGGGCGAGTAGCGGTCACGCTCCCGCTCTTCCCCGAACCAAACGAGGACGCCTGCCGTATCGTCGGCAGGCGTCCATATCTTTATCTTTGCGGAGTACGGCCCGGCCTAGCGGACGGCCCGTCTAGGTTCGCGGGAGAGCAGGGCATAGGTGAGGGCGGCGAGGAAGATGCCGAAGCCGGCCACGAGCGGCCCCCACGGGTCCTCGCGGTACTGCACCCGCGCCGCCGTGTTGGCGATGACCACCACGAACATGACGGGGAACGTCAGATACACGGAGCGGGTGAGGACCGCCGCCAGGCCGAACAGCAGCCCGAAGCCGGTCATCAGCAGCGCGTGGCCGATGTCGCTGAAGAGGCTGTCGACCATGAAGGCGAGGCCGAAGGAGAGCGCCGAGAGAAGGACGGCCGTCAGTATCCCCAATAACTTGCCGTCCAGCAGGGTCTCCACCGTCCGTGGGATTAGCAAGCACGACTGGAAGCAGATGCCGAGAGCAATCGGCAAGAGGACGAGGAAGTAGCGCACGGCGTTCTCCACGGGCGGCGGACCCTGCATCAGCATCGGCAGGGCGGCGGCGGAGCCGCCCACGATCAGCGTACTGCCCAGGACGGCGACCCCCAGGAACATCCGCCGCCGGGAGACGGGCTCGTGGAAGGTAAAGCCAAACTGGTCGGCCAGGTAGAGCGGGGCCATGATCCCAGCGATGCTCACCGATACGACGTAGAAGAAGAGAAGCGAGAAGAGCCGCCAGCCCTGTCCGAACGTAGCAGGCAGGACCTGCGCTATGCCCCAACAGGCGATGAAGCCCAGGTACGAGAGGGCGGTAGAAATGACCATCCGCCTTGCGCCCGCCTTACGCATGTGCACGGCCCATCCCCAATCCCTCCAGGAATCGCTGGCCAACGCTCCACGCCTCCCCGCCTAGCCATATTCCGAGAACCTTCTGGCGGTCGCCCAGTCAAGGTTTACACATTGTATAGCACCCCAACCAGGCGCGCGTCAATACCCCGGGATCGGTAGACGTGGCTGCTCGGCCGCCAGCACCACGAAGCCGACGACGAACCAGGGCACCGGCGCCGGCCGCCTGCCGGTCGCTGCCAATTTGCCGCCCTGGCAGAGTGCCGGGCCACGGGCTGGCGGCAGTTCGGTCGCCAAGGAAGCGAGATCCCGCTATAATGGCCGGCAAGGCTGGCTATGATCGAATTGGCCGAGCGGCAGGGGAAGGTCTTGCCGGCGGGGGGAGAGGCAGTGCTAGGGCTCGATCCGACGTTTCTGGGCGCGCTGGGCAGGCTGGGGCTGGGGTTCATCCTAGTGGCGGTCTGGGCCCTGATCCGGGGCCGACGTCGCTCTCTTGCCGACGACGCCCAACGGACGATGGCCCGCCTCGGGCGCCCGCTGCGGGTAGAGGGGGCCGAGCGCGTGCCCACCACCGCGCCCTTCATTCTCGTCGGCAACCACTTCCAGGCGCCGGGGCTGTGGGTGGGCTGGGTGGCGCTCGCGATCAGCGCCGCCGTCGCCGAGGTGCGCGAGGCGGGCGGGCGCGACCTGCACTGGCTGGCGATCTCGGAGTGGCGCTGGTTCGAGGTCGCCGGCAGATGGGTGCCGAACCCCCTCACCTCGTTGCTCTTCCCCCGCGCCTACGCCGTCTGGGGGCTCGTGCCAACCCCCGCCAACCCGGCCGACGTCGCGGGCCGGGCGCGGGCCCTCCGGCAGATGATCGCCTACCTCGGCAAGCCGTCCGCGGCGACGCCGCGGGCAAGCGAGGCTATCGCCCTCTTCCCGGAGGGAGAGGCCACGACCGGCCTCCAGGAGGCGCGGCCCGGCACGGGCGCCTTCCTGGAACGGATCAGCAGCCGCGGCGTGCCCCTCCTGCCGGTCGGCATCTATCTCGAAGGGGAGACGCTGGTAATCAGGTTCGGCCAACCGTTCGCGCTTACCGCCCCGGCCGGGGTCGACCGCGAGGAGAGGGACGACTGGGCGCGCGAACGGGTGATGGTGAGCATAGGTCGCCTGTTGCCCCGTCGGCTGTGGGGCTTCTACGCCGAGGCCATCGCCAAGGACGGGTGATCTACGGCAAGGAGGGATGGGTTAGAAACTCGGGTCGATCCTCGGCGGCGGGCTCGGGGTGCACCCACAGGAGAACCAGGAAGGCGGCGAACATCGCCATTCCCCCCACCAGGAAGGCGCCGCGCAAGGTTCCCGTGGCGTCGGCCATCGCCCCTGCCGCGACCGCCCCGATGGGCTGGGCCACCGACCAGACGAGGTTGCCGATGCCCGTGAACTCCCCCGCCCGGCCCCGGGGGATCATGTCGGCCAGCAGCGGGAAGATCAGGGCGTTGGCGGCGGCGATGGCCACGCCCACCAGTGTCATGAGGGCCAGGGCTTGCGGCAAGGTCTGCACGATCTGCGAGCCGACCATCCCCGCCAGGCCGAACAAGGCCAGGCCCCCCGCCAAGACGGGCTTCTTGCCGAAGCGCTCGGTCAGCAGGCCGGCCGGCAGGGCGAAGACGGCCGCCCCCAGGATGGCCGGCAGCACGAGCAGGAACGACACGTTCTCCCCCACCCCCAGCACGTCCACGCCGAAGCGGGTGACGAAAGGGGTAATGCCGCCGTTGCCCAGCCAAAAGAGGAAGGTGGCGCCGAGGTACTTCATCAGCTCCCGCCGGGCCCAGAGGTCGCGGGTATAGCCCCGCAGCTGGGGCCGCCTCGACCGCGCGGGG
>JAJZQK010000350.1 GCA_021847625.1 Chloroflexota bacterium | reverse complement strand
AGCTCGTGGTGTAGGCGCAGAGTAGATAATCCGTCTGGCCCGATCGCCGCGAGGGCAGGGCCACGCGAAGCGCAGGAGGGTTAAGTGGTTAAACTGTACGGGCAGGAGTTGTCCAAGGAAGAGTTGCTTGCTCGGGTTGGGGACGTTTCCCAGGTGGCGGGCATTCTGCAGCTTGAACTGCAGGATGGATCGGAGCGCGGCGTGCGCGCCCTGCGGTTTCGCACGGGAGGGGGCCTCGACTTCACCATCCTCCCGGATAGAGGCATGGACCTGTACCTGGTCGAGTACGAAGGCGCCCCGCTGAACTGGCGGTCGCCGACGGGCGCCATTTCGCCGCGCTTGTTCGAGCCGGATGGCTTCGGCTGGCAGCGGGGGTTCTACGGCGGGCTGGTCGTCACCTGCGGTCTCACCAACGTGGGCCAGCCGAACGTCGACCAGGGGGAGTCGCTGGGCCTGCACGGCCGGGCCAGCCACTTGGCGGCCAGTCGGCTGAACGTGGAGGCGGACTGGGAGGGTGACGACTACATCCTGCGGGCCCGCGGGGTGATGCGCCAGGCACGAGCCATCGGCGAAAACTTGGTGTGGACGCGCACGGTGGCAAGCCGCTTGGGCGCGGCGGCGGTCTCCATCGCCGATAGGGTGGAGAACCGGAGCAACAATCCCTCGCCGCTGATGCTCCTTTATCACTGTAACATCGGGTTCCCGCTCCTCGACGAAGGGGCCAGGCTGGTGTTGCCCGCCACGCAGGTTGCCCCCAACGACGACAACGCCAGGCAGGGGCTGGATAAGTACGACTCGTTCACCGGTCCCCAGGCGGACTGGCGGCCGCAAGTCTTCCACCACGACCTCGAATCGAGACAGAACGGCGCCGTGTCCGTCGCTTTCGTGAACCCCTCATTCGGCAACGGCCGGGGCCTCGGCCTGCGGATGAGTTGGCGGAAGCAGGAACTGCCTCACCTTTGGGAATGGAAGATGACCGGCAAGAGCTCCTACGTCGTCGGCATCGAACCGGCGAACTGTTCCGTGAACGGCAGGGCTCGCGACCGGGAAGCCGGCATCCTGACGATCCTGCAGCCGGGCGAATCGCAGTCCTTCCACCTGGACTTCGAGGTGCTGGGGTCGCAGGCGGCAATCGCCGCTGCCGAGAAGGAGATCAGAGGCGGCTAGGCAAGAGAGTAGACTAGAGACGAGGGCTTGGCGGCAGGTGCCAAGGCGTGAGCCACCTGCCGCCAAGTATCTGGCCACTTACCCTAGTGGGTGAACTGCTCCCGGCGGCGCCCAGCGCTCGAACTGGTCCTGTACTTCCTGCAGGACGGCCATCGCCGGGCGCGCGGCCCGGCCGCTGATGGCCGGCTCTCTACCCTCTCGGACGGCGGCCAAGAACTCCGCATCCTGATCGTACCGGGCGATGGCGATTGGATCTTCCCCCTCGGCGGGTTCGTAGGCCGTGCCGTCCTTGTCCGTCATCCGCGCCCGGGTGAACAGGTACGAGTCCTCCTCGCCGATGATAAGGCAGTCGGTCGTGCCGACGTGGCTGTTGTAGGACATCGCGATGCTTACCAGCTGGTCCTGTGGCGTGCGCATTACGATGGAGAGGTCCATGGGGATTCCCAAGTGCTTGGCTGGCAGGGCCAGGTGGCCGTCCACCTGCACGTCGGTGGCGCCTAGCAGCCACATCGTCGCGTCGACCAAATGGCAGCCGTGGTGCCAAAGTAGGTTATCGATCCAGCTCCGCTGGCGGCCCATCCAGTTCACGGCGCCTCGTCGCAGGAAGGCGTTGCGGTAGATTATGTGGTGAACGTGCAGATTGCCGGCGGCAATGCGTTCGCGCACGATACGCAAGCCCGGATAGTAGCGCTGCGTGTGGCAGACCATCAGGCGCCGGTCCTTCTGGTCTGCCAACTTGATTAGGTCGTCGACCTCTGGTAGGCTCAGGGCGAGCGGTATCTCCGTCAGCACATGCTTCCCTGCCCGCAAGGCTTTGGCCGTATGCTCACAGTGCAAACCTGAGGGCGAGCAGACGAGGACAGCGTCGATCTCAGGGTTTGCTAGGGCGTCGTCAAGGTTCGTAGTCTGCGCTCGAAACCCATACTCTTCGGCAAAATCGGCGGTAGGCTCCGGCAATCGCCCCACTACCGTGTGCATATCGACCGACTGCTCCCGCAGGGTCTCGACGTGGCAGCGTGCGATGGATCCATAGCCAACCATACAGATATTCATCGATTGCCTCCCGCAAACGCCAGGTATACCAACAAGGTACAATCTGGCCAGTGACTTGTCAAGCGAACCGCGACCCTCGACCCCACGGCTTTGGCGGAGGCGGCGGGGCCGGGGATGACCTTGACCGCGCGAGGGCCATAGGGGACAATACGTCTTGTTGGGTGGCGGCTGGGGATGACCGATCGCTAGGGCTGTCCGAGTCATGAAGGCAAAGCCGGAGTGGGAAATGAACGAAGAGTACGTTGTTCAGCGTCGGTGGCTCACGGGCGCTGGCGCAGGTTTGGTTCTCCTTCTGCTCGGCGGCTTCTCCGCCTACGTGGCCGGCGTTCAGTGGGAGAGGCTGACGGCGCTGGGCTACCCTGGCATCTTCCTACTGATGCTGCTATCCGGAGGCAGCGTCGTCGTGCCTGTGCCTGGCCCTGCCACGGTGATGGCGGTGGGGGCCGTCCTCAACCCCCTCCTCGTGGGGATCTTTGCCGGGCTGGGGAACGCAACCGGCGAGGTCTTCAGCTATACGATCGGTCGGGTGGCAGCCACGGCCCTTGTCCGATATCGGAACTCGCGGTTTATCCTGGTGCTCGAATCCTGGCTCAAGCGCAACGGGTTCTTGGTGATTCTGATCATGGCGGCCATCCCCAATCCCGTCTTCCATGCCCTCAGTCTGCTGGCCGGCTCCGTCAGCTATCCGGTGCGGCGATTCTGGCTCGCCTGCGCGCTCGGAAATATACTGAAGTACGCGGTCGCCGCCTACCTCGGCAGTGCGGCAATCGGCTTGCTAAGATAGAGTGAGGCTTACATTTAGGTCCGACCACTCGCCGATATGAGGGCGTTGACCTCACAGTTCGACAGCCGTCGGCTGTACCTGCAGGGCACGAACGGGCGATAACAGAACCAAGAGGAAAGAAAGCGTTCCCCCTAGCGCCACGATGGCGATTGTAGGGCGGAGGCCAATGGCCTCACCCAGCGTGCCGCCGAGCAACGCCCCGATGGGGAGCGTGCCCCAAACCACGAACCGCATGGTGGCGTTCATCCTTCCTTGCAGGCGGTCGGGCGTTATCGCTTGCCTGAGGCTCACCTGGTTGATGTTGTACACCGGGACGGCGAGTCCCCGGATGAGACCGGCGGCGATGAGCAGCTGCACCGCCGTTGCGGGTGTGGCCAGCGGGATCAGCAGCTGCCCGAGCCCGCCTTGGAGAGCGGCGACGACGATGGCCGGCCCCAAGCCGAGACGGTCGGCCACCCGGCCGGCGAGAGCGGCGCCGATCAAGAAGCCGACGTTGCCGACGGCGAAGATAAGGCCGATCGTTGCCGGCTCCAACTTCAGTTCGTGCACGGCGAAGAGGATGTAGACTGCCCCGAGCGCGGATGAGAAGAGGTTGCTGGTAGCGGTGCAGCCGGCGATGGAACGCAAGTGCGCGTGTGTGAGTACGTAGCGCAGCCCTTCCCCAACCTCGACCCATAGACCGTTACGCTGCCCGGCTCGCGCCCCGAGGGCGGCAGACTCGTCGGCCTTGATGTTCCAGACGAAGGCAGCCGATACCACGTAGGAAAGCGCATCGAAGGCGATGGCCAGAGGCGCCGACAATAGGTCAACCAGCGTGCCCGCCAGCCCCGGGCCGGCGATTTCGGCCCCAGCACGGGTGGTCTCCAGCTTGCTGTTGCCCTCTGTCAACTGATCCCGCTCGACAAGCGAGGGTAGGTAGGACATATAGGCCACATCGAAGAAGACCGTGAGTATGCCCGAGGCAAAGGCGACCACGTACAACTGCCCCATCGTCAGTAGCCCGGCGAAGTAGCCCACGGGGACCGTGACCAGCACCAGTGCTCGGCCGACGTCGCCCGCGATCAGCAGAGGCCGGCGGGGCCAGCGGTCGACCCACACCCCGGCCGGCAGGCCGATGAGTAGAAACGGCGCCATCTCGACCGCGCTAAGGATGCCCATCTCCAGCGGCGAGGCGTTGAGCAGCAGCGCCGCCGTCAGCGGCAAAGCCAGCAGCGTCATCTGGCTGCCGAGCTGCGAGATCGATTGACCGGTCCAGAGTTTGAGGAAGTTCCGGTGCCGCCAGAGGCCAATCCTAGGTTGCCCGCCCAAACACACCTCCTGTGCCGCCCAAGGGCCGGCGATGGCCGTCGTTAGGGGCATGCGGGCCTTATGTTAGCCGGATGCGGCCGTACGGTCAATGGCCTGTCTCGGCGTCGACTGTCTTCCCACCAATCAAATATGACACACCCCGGATGTCCAGGGCGTGTCATATCGGCCATCTCTATCCAGGCGACCTGCTGTCCGCTAGGTCCTAGACGAGACGTAGCTCCCGCCTTATGGAGTCTGGCTGCCGGCGCGTGGCTAGCCGTGCTTCGGCCTCGGCGGCAAGGCGGCTGTACCCATCGAGGAACATGTTCCGGAAGAGAACCAGCGGTCCGAAGTCCTTGAATTCCTCGACGGGTAGCGCTCCCGGGCAGAAGGCCTTGTGGAAATCGGGCAGCTTGCCGAGGAGTTCTTCCACGACGTCGTCTGGCGCGGGCACGCCGATGCGGGGGACGACCGGCCCATTGGCCTCGATGAGGGTCTTGGCGATACTCCAGTTCAGTGTCACG
>JAJZQK010000349.1 GCA_021847625.1 Chloroflexota bacterium | reverse complement strand
GCGTCGACCCCGTGCGCCAGCGGCTGCTAGAGCAGGCCGCGCTCGGCGGCTATGTCCACGCCGGCATCGAGGAGATGGTGACGGTCTACGAGGAGAAGTTCGGGCTCAACCGGCCCATTCTGGAGCAGTACTTCACCTATCTGGGGCAGGTGGCCAGGCTGGACTTCAACTACTCGATCGCCAACCACCCGCGCCCGGTGACCGACATCATCGCCGAGTCGCTCCCCTGGACGATCGGCCTGCTGGGCGTGACGACGGTGCTCGCCTTCGGTATCGGCACCTTCCTGGGGGCGCTCCTGGCCTGGCCTCGGGCGCCTGCCTGGATGCGCTGGCTGATGCCGCCCCTCTGGGCCCTGCACGCCGTTCCCTTCTTTCTCCTGGGGCTGATCCTGATGTATTTGCTGTCGTTCTACGTGAAGCTGCTGCCGATGACCGGCGGCTATTCACCCGGCGCCTTCCCCGCCTTCGAGCCTGAGTTCATCCTCGACGTCGCGACCCACGCCATTCTCCCTGCCATGTCGATCATCTTGGTGGCCACGGGTGGCTGGGCGTTGGGAATGCGCGGGATGATGGTGACGACGCTGGGTGAGGATTACGTGACTTTTGCCGAGGCCAAGGGGCTGAAGAGCCTCACTATCTTCGTGCGCTACTGCCTGCGCAACGCCATCCTGCCGCAGACCACGGCCCTGGCGTTGGCGCTGGGCCAGATCCTCTCCGGCGCCGTTCTCGTCGAGGTGATCTTCGGCTATCCCGGCATAGGCAACGTGCTGTACGCGGCCATCCGGCAGAACGATCACTTCCTCATCCAGGGCATCGTCTTCCTGATCATCGTGGCCCTGGGTCTGGCAACGCTGATTCTCGATATCCTGTACCCGTTGCTCGACCCCCGCATCACCTACAGGAGGGCCTAGATGAGCGCGGTTGCGGAACGGCGACCGACAGGGGGCATCGTCGGACCGGCACGACCGGGAAGGTTGGCGGCTACCCTCCGGTACATGCGTCGCAATCCCACCTTGGTCGTCGGCGTCTTCCTCGTGACGGTGCTGGCGCTATTCATCGGTATCGGCCACCTAGTGGTGGACGTGGATAAAGCGAGGGCCCTCTCGGTGCCGGCGCTTAGAGCGCCTTCGGCCGATTTCCCCTTCGGCTCGGACCGCCAGGGCAGGGACCTACTGGCCGTTATGGTGGCCGGGACGCCGCTCACCCTGCGCATCGGCTTCATCGCCGGGTTCATCGGCGTGGGGGTCGGCGCCATTCTCGGCTTTACCTCCGCCTATTACCGAGGTACCCTCGACACGGTCATCCGTAGCGTCGTGGACATCGGCCTCACCATACCAGGGCTGTTGGTGCTGATCATAATCGCCATCTCGGTGCGCAGCGGGCTGACGGTTGACCAAATGGCCATCGTGGTGGCCTCGCTGGCCTGGCTGCACCCCACCCGCACCATCCGCTCGCAGGTGCTGACCATCCGCGAGCGTGGCTACGTGGAAGTGGCGCGCCTGTCGGGGATGAGTGGGCCGGAGATCATCGTCAGAGAGATGATGCCTAACCTCCTGCCCTACCTGGCGGCCACGTTGGTGAACGCGGTATCGTCGGCGATTCTCTCCTCGATCGGGCTGGAGGTGCTGGGGCTAGGCCCCATGGAGGCACCGACCCTGGGCATGACGCTCTATTGGGTGAACTACAACGCCGCCCTTATCAACGGCTGGTGGTGGTGGTGGCTCGCCCCGATAGTGATCATCCTGATCGTCTTCCTGGGCTTGTTCTTCCTAACCGCTGGCCTGGACGAGATCGCCAATCCTAGACTGAGGAGGGCGGTGTGATTGACGGCAACGGCGCGGGAGTCTTCCAAGTCAGGAATCTACGTGTCTACTACCACACGCCGCAGGGGGCGGTGAAGGCCGTCGAAAAGGTAGGCTTCGACATCAAGGCGGGCGAACGGCTGGGCCTCGTGGGGGAGTCGGGTTCCGGCAAGTCGACGATGGCCCTGGCCCTGCTGCGGATGATCAAGCCGCCGGGTCGCATCGAAGAGGGCGAGGTGTGGCTGGACGGCGTCAACCTGATGACGCTCTCCGAGGAGGAGATGCGCCAGGTGCGACTGGCGCGCATCGCCATGGTGCCACAGGGGTCGATGAACTCGCTCAACCCCGTGGCGAGGGTCCAGCACCAGATAGGCGACGCTCTGAGCGATCACGGCCTCGCCTTGGGCAAGTCCGCCTTGCAGGCGCGGGTTTGCGAGCTGCTCCAGCAGGTGGGCCTGCGGCCCGAGGTCGCCGACGCCTACCCGCACGAGCTGAGCGGTGGCATGAAGCAGCGGGTGTGCATCGCCATCGCCATCAGCCTGCGGCCCAAGGTAATCATCGCCGACGAGCCGACCAGCGCCCTGGACGTCGTCGTGCAGAAGCAGGTGATGAATACCCTTGAACGGGTGCAGCAGGACCTGGGGGCGTCGGTGATCCTCGTGGGACATGACATGGGCCTGATGGCCCAGGTGGTGGACCGCCTGGGGGTAATGTACGCCGGGCGGCTGGTGGAAGTGGCGCCGGTGCGGGAGGTCTTCACGCGACCCAGGCACCCCTACACTACCCTTCTCATCGCTAGCCTGCCAAGTTTGGAAAGCAAGGGGGAGTTCCGGGGCATCCCCGGCTTACCGCCGCTCCTACGGGAGTTGCCCCCGGGCTGCGCCTTCGCCCCCCGCTGCCCCAACGCCGAGGACCGCTGCCGCAGGGATGAGCCGCTGCCCAAATGGACGGGTGCCGGCTCCTGGGCGGCGTGTCACCTGGTGTGAGGAGGCGATATGACTGCGTTACTTGAGGCCCGAAACGTGACCAAGACCTTCGGCGGCGGCTTGTTCAGCAAGCACTCCACCGTGGCCCTGCGCGACTTCTCGCTGGAGTTCTCGGAGTCGCCGCCCTCGATCACCGCCGTCGTCGGCGAGAGCGGCAGCGGCAAGACGACCCTCGCTCGTCTCCTCCTGGGGCTGGTGACGCCGACGAGCGGCGAGGTCCTTTACCGGGGACAGAACCTGCGCACGATGTCGCGCGACAACTGGCGGGAATTCCGTCGCCAGGTGCAGGTCATTTTCCAGGATCCCTACGAGGTCTACAATCCCTTCTACAGGGTCGACCACGTGCTTTCCATGCCGGTCGCCAAGTTCCACCTGGCCCCTTCCAAAGCCGCCGCTCGGGAGGTGATCGAGGACGCCCTGTGTTCGGTGGGGCTGCGCCCGGAGGAGACGTTGGGCCGCTATCCGCACCAGCTGAGCGGTGGCCAGCGGCAGCGGGTAATGGTGGCCCGGGCCCTCTTGCTGAAACCGAGCATCATCCTGGCCGACGAGCCGGTTTCTATGGTGGATGCCTCGTTGCGGGCGACCATCCTCGGCAGCCTGCGCGAGCTGAACCGGCAGCGGGGGATTACGATCATCTATATTACGCACGACCTCACAACCGCTTATCAGATTGGCGAGAACATCGTGGTGCTGTATCGCGGCTCGGTGGTGGAGGCGGGCGACGTGGGGTTGGTGGTGCGGGACCCGAAGCATCCCTACACCCAACTCCTAATCTCCTCTATTCCAATCGCCAGCACGGTGCGCAAGTGGAGCGACGAGGCGCCGCCCGCGCTGACGGGCATCGACGAGAAACTGCATATCGGCTGCCTGTTCGCCTCGCGCTGTCCCTCTGCTACGGAGGCCTGCCTTGAGGCCGCGCCCCCCCTGTACCTCCTCGACGCCCATCGGGCGGTAGCCTGCAACCTCTACGACCGGGCGCCCCAGTTCTCCCGGGAGCAGATGACGGAGGTGTTTGTGACGGCGGGCGCGCCGCGGTAAGGGTGAGATATCAATCTACTTCCCTGCATTCTCGGCGCTCTCCGCGGTGAATCAGACCCCCGACTCTAGCGGCCTGCGGCCACGGGGGCGACGCGGGTGATGCTGAAGGCGTTGCCGCCCACGTTGAGGTCCGAGGGCACGGCGATGGGGTCGCCCGCGGCGTCGATCATCGTAATCGGCTGCCCGCCGGCCGCGGCGATGGTCATCGTCGTGCCGTTCCTTATCGCCGTGGCGCCGGTGAACTGCACCGTGCCGAAATCGTCCAGCGGGGCCAGTCCTCTGCGCGCTCGGCGCTTCCACTACCCACTCTGCCGACGACCGCGAGGATGTGGAGGCCACGACGGTGCGATAGCTCTGCCCGGACGTGTTGTTCACCAGCGAAACCAGCCAGCGGCCGGAGCTCTGCTCGGAAATCGACACGGTCAGCGAATCTCCGGCTGTTACTGTAAGCGGGACCTGCACGGACGGTCGCGGCAGCGTCTCGACCCAGGCCGTGTACAGCACGCGCCCCAACCCATCGCTGACATCCTGGGTGCCCGCCGGGATCAGGTCCAGGCTATCGACGCCGCCGATGCCGACCCAGGTCGCGCTGCTGGTGGGACTGCCGGTGACCACAGGGCTGGCGACCGTTCACGTCGCCGTGACGCCGGTGAAGACGCCGCTCGTGGCCGCGTAGCCGGACCAGTTGCGCGACAGGTCGTTCGCGGGCACGACCACGCTTAGGTCGAGGTGCCCGCCACCGCAGGCGGTGATCGTGACCGGGACGGTGAGCGGATCGGACCTGCTGGTGGGCGTCACGGCCAGGTAACTAGCAGTAGGACAACTCGTCTCGTTGCCCACCGGCACGTCCTCCCAGTGCACCTTGAAGGTCGCCGACCCGCCGGGGCTCAAGATGGAGGCGGTCGGCCGCGGGTTGTTGCCGAACGCACCCGCCGACTGATCCATCGTCCCGCCGGCCCCCGGCCAGGGGGCGGATCTATGCTGATGGTGCAACT
>JAJZQK010000348.1 GCA_021847625.1 Chloroflexota bacterium | reverse complement strand
CTCATCGCCGGCGGGCTGGTGCTGCTCGTGCTGGCGGTGAGCGACCTCGTGGCCGGCGGCGGGCACGAGGCGCGGGGCAGCCTGGCGATGCCCGACTTCGGGGTGGTGCCCATCGGCACGCCCCTCCTCGCCGGTCCGGCGACGCTGACGACGCTCGTGGTGATGGTCGACCGCTATGGCTACGGGCTGACGGCCAGCGCCCTGCTGGCGAACCTGGTCGTCGCCTGGTGGTTGTTCCGGCGGGCCAACAAGATCACCGAGTTGCTGGGGCGCAACGGCCTCCGGGCGGCCTCGAAGGTGGCGAGCCTGCTGCTGGCTGCCATCGCCGTCAAGTTCATCCGCGAGGGCGTGCTGGCCATCATCGCCACGGCCATGGGGTCGTAGCCGCGGGCCATCGCCAACCTGCAACTGCCTGGGCTATGACTTGAGGCAGGTACAGACGTAGATGAAGCCGTCGACTTCCTTGCCGGCTATCCGGAAGCCCGCCCGCCCCAGCATCTCCTCCAGCGCCCAGTCGAACGTGGAGTACTCGTCGCGGATATGGAGGATCGTCTCTTGGGCTACCTCCGCGCCGCCCTGCTCCCGGAGGCCCTTGATGACCCGCGAGAAGAAGCCCTCGTAGTCGTCCACATCGCCGGGGAAGACGACATCCCGCAGGTAGAACCGGCCGCCGGGGACGAGGTGACTGGCAACCCGGCGCAGGGCGATGAGCTTCCAGAAGTCGGGGAGGTGGTGCAGGGCGAGCTGGGAGACGACGGCGTCGACGGGCCGCTCCGGCCCGAAGCCCTTGAGGAAGCCCCCCAGGCCGAACTCGACGTTGGCCTGTCCACGTTGGCTGGCTTTCTGCCGAGCGACCGCCAGCATCGTTTCGCTCGTGTCGGTTGCCCACACCTTCGCGCAATGGGCCGCCAGCCCCAGCGCCATCTCGCCCGTCCCGGTCCCGATTTCCCAGACGGTCGATTCCTCGTCAAGCATCAGCGCCTCGGCGGCCGCGGCGACTTCCCGGGGGATGTCTCGCAGCCGGCGCATCTTCTGGTCGTATTTGCGTACGTTCTCCTCGGCCAGGTAATCGGTGCCCACCTGGGTGCCCTCGTCGTAAAGCCAGGTATCCTGCATTGCGTTGCCCTCCCCGTCTTGCTGAAGATGACTTTTGCTCACCCGCCTCGCCTGGTGGCGGGCTTGCGGAAGATCATCACGTACTCGTGCTTGAAGATGTAGAAGCCCTGCTTGAGGGCCCGGTAGCGCCAAAGGTTCTCGTTCTTGCCCTTGCCCCGCTCGTTGCCCTGGATGTCCTTGACGTTGATCGCCCGCAGGCGAAAGCCCACCTCGCCGCACGCCTGCATACAGGCAAACCCCAACGGCACGAGCTCGGCGTGCGCGTAGACGTCGCCGATGACCAGGGCCAGGAACCGGCCCGGCCGCAGCAAGGCATAGGCGTTGGCCGCGGCCAGGCGAAAGGCGGCCAGGAACTCCGCCAGGGTGGGGGCGTTGGAGAGGTCGCGCGGGTCTTCGCCGAACTTGATGATATTGTGGTAGGGCGGGTGGAGGATCAGGCAGTCGGCCTCGCTTTTGCCCAGGCGTGTCAGTTCCTTCTGGATGGCCGTCAGTGCCTCCGGGGAGGTGGCGTCGCCCACCAACACGGGCGTGGCCACGCCGTCGGGATTGTCCGCCTCGGCGATGCGTTCGCGCGAACGCGCGGCCACCGCGGGGTTGAGCTCCAGGCCGATGCCGTGGCGGCCCAGGTGGCGGCACTCGATGAGCGTCGTGCCCATGCCGGCGAAGAGGTCGACGACAACCTCCCCTCGTTTCGTGAAACGCCTGAGCACCTGGTGGGGAATCTGGGGCACGAAATTCCCCCAGTAGTCGCCCGCGTGCGGCCCGTTCTTGTCGCGGGCGCCCAGCAGCCACAACGTGTCGAGGATGACGTCGTCGCACTCCTTCCAGCGCCGCAGGTCGATATCCGAGAAGGCGTTGGCCCGCGGCTCGGGCCGGCTCCGGGTATCAGCGTGCTCGGGATCGGGTGTCAAGGTTCTCCCATCCTCCTGCTGGCGTCTCGGTCGTGCGCCGTACCGTTCGGGGAGAGGACGACCCTCACCCCAACCCTCTCCCTGGAAGGGAGAGGGAACCCTAACCCAGTGGCAACATCTTCGGGAGAACGACCGAAACCGGACTCATTACTCATCACTTCTCGGCCCTGTTACCTCAGGAAAGGGCCGGACGCAAAGCCGGCCGCGAGGGCCGGCGGACCATGAAGGCCAGGGCCAATCCCACTATGTTGGCCACCGCGAAGATGTGGATGGCCGTCTCGTAGGAGCCGGTGGTGTCGTAGCCGTAGCCGGCCAGCAACGGGCCGCCCACCGAACCCCAGATGATGACGAACTGGGAGAGGCCGTAGACCGTGCCGAACCAGCGGTGTCCGAAATAGCGGGCCACCATCGACATGGTCAGCGGCACGGAGCCGCCGTAGGAAATCCCGTAGCCGACGACGAAGGTGGCGACGTGGAGGGGCGTCGTGCCGAGGGCGAGCACCTCCAGGCTGAGCGAGGCGAAAGCGAAGGTGGCGGCGACGAGATAGCGTTCGTCCACCCGGTCCGCCAGCCAGCCGCACGCGAAGCGGCCGATGATGCTGAAGAGGGCCACCAGGCCGGCGATGGTGGCGGCCACCTCCAGAGGATGGCCCCGGTCCACCATCAGGGCGGGCAGGTGGACGAGGGCGCCGCTCGTCGTCAGGTTGCGCAGGGCGAACATGGTCGATAGCACCCAGAAGGCCGAGGTGGCGATCGCCTCGCGAGGCCGGAAGCTACGGTCGGCCTCCACCCGGGGCGTGCTTGCGCCCGCGGCAGGCTTGCGTTGGGACGGATCAGGCGGCGCCCCGTCGGGAAGCCAGCCATAGGGCTCGGGCCGGTGGCGGATCACCGCCGCTGCCGGCAGCCCGGTGACCAAGATGGCGACGGCGATGATGTCCATCGTCGTGCGCCAGCCGTAGGCGTTGATGAGGAAGCCCAGGCCCGCCGCCATGAAGCCGCCGACCCCGCCCCCGCACATCAGCAGCCCCATGGCCAGGCCCCGGCGCCGGGAGAACCAGTTCGCGATCGCCGCGCCGACGGGCGGGCTGGCGCTGAGACCGGAGCCGATGGAGAGGAAGATGATGAAGATGGCGTAGAAGGCCTCCAACGAGGTCACCCGGCCGAGCAGGCCAAAGCCGGCCGCCACCATGACCATGCCGATCATCATCATCCGACGTGGACCCCAACGGTCGATGGCCGCGCCCGTCAGAGGTCCGGCGATGCCTGCCTGCATCCTGGCAATAGAGAAAGCGCCCGCCAGGGCGGTGCGGCTCCAGCCGAACTCCTGGATCAGGGGCGTGAAGAAGACGGCCATGCCGTAGAAGTAGACGGAAGAGTTGACGGCGATGGCCACCACGCCCGCGGCGACGATCCACCACCCGTAGAAGATCTTGCCTCTCTGGGGGAAGGCGGCTGCTACCTCCGTCCTAGCCGTGGCGGGCTCCGTGGGCAAACGTGGTACCTCCTGGACGGGGCCATTCTAGCATCCCGACCCGGCCGTGTACAGGCCGGGCCGCGGACAGAGGGCGGCGGTTTGTCGGCGGCAAGGGTCCCTCCCCCCGGGCGAGCTGCCGGACGGGGGGCGCCCTAGGCCGACCCGCGGGTGGCGACCTTCCTGACGGGCACCTTGGGCTTTCCCACGAGGAAGGTGAGGACCATCCCGAGCAGATTGGTCACCGTAAACACGTGGAGGGCCACCTCGTAGGAGCCGGTGGTGTCGTAGCCGTAGCCGGCGACGAGCGGGCCGGCGATGGCGCCCCACATCATGGCGAACTGCGACAGCCCGTAGATCGTGCCGTACCACCGATTACCGAAGTAGTAAGCCACCATCGACATGGTCAGCGGCACGGCGCCTCCGTAAGAGACCCCGTAGCCGACGACGAAGATGACCAGGTGGATCGGCGTCGTGCCCAGCGAAAGTACCTCCAGGCTGAAGGAGAGGAGGGCGAAACAGCCGGCGAAGACGTAGCGCTGATCCATGCGGTCGGCCAACCAGCCGCAGAGGAGGCGGCCGGGGATGCTGGTGAGGGCGACGAGCCCGGCGATGGCGGCCGCTACCTCCAGGGAGTAGCCGCGGTCGACCATCAGGGCGGGCAGGTGGACGAGGGCGCCGCTCGTCGTCAGGTGCCTGAGCCCGAAGATGATCGACAACATGAAGAAGGTTCTGGTGCCCAGGGCCTCACGCGGTTTGAAGCTGTACTCCTCGCGGGGCTTGGGCGCGGCGGCCTGCTTGCCGGCTGGCATGGCCGCGGGCGAGCGGTCCCCGTCCGGCAGCCAGCCGAAGGGCTGGGGCTTATGGCGGATGACCAGCGAAGCGGGGAGGCCGGTGACCAGGATGACGACGGCGATGATGTCCATCGTCGTGCGCCAGCCGTAGTTGTTGATGAGGACGCCCAGGCCGGTGGCCATGAAGCCACCGACCCCGCCCCCGCACATCAGCAGCCCCATGGCCAGGCCCCGGCGCCGGACGAACCAGTTGGCCAAGGAGGCGCCAACGGGCGGGCTGGCGCTGAAGCCGGTGCCGATGGAGAGGAAGGCGATGAAGATGACGTAGAAGGCGATCAGCGAATCGACCCGACTCAGCAAGAAGAAGCCGATAGAGACCATGAAGAAGCCGACGATCATCATGATCCGCGGCCCCCAGCGGTCGATGGCCATCCCGGCCAAGGGCCCGGCGATGCCGGCCTGCATGCGGGCGATGGAGAAGACCCCCGAGAGGGCGGTGCGGCTCCAGCCGAACTCCTGGATCAGGGGCGTGAAGAAGACGGCCA
>JAJZQK010000347.1 GCA_021847625.1 Chloroflexota bacterium | reverse complement strand
CCGATCTCCGGCGTTGACACGTCCTGACACCAGGCATACAATAAGTGAGCGCCGGGGCTCGCACCGGCAACCCCGCGGTTGCTATCTCAAAGGCCGCGGGCGTGGTCGAACCGAGCGCTGCTCGCAAAGCGCGGATTCGGGAGCACTCATTGATTCTTGATAAGCTGAAGTTGGATGGCAAGGTAGCCGTCGTCACCGGCGCGAGCCATGGCCTGGGCCAAGGAATTGCCGTGGCCCTGGCCGAGGCCGGCGCCAACCTCGTCTTGGCGGCGCGCGGCGAGAGCCAATTGCGCGAGACCGAGGGCGCCATTCTGGCCTGTGGCCGCCGGGCGCTCGTCGTTCCCACCGACGTTAAGGACCGCCGGCAGGTCCACAACCTCGTCGACCGCGGTCTCGGCGAGTTCGGCCAAATCGATGTCCTATGCAACGCGGCCGGCATCAACCGCCGGTCGCCCATTCTGGAACTGAGCGAGCAGCTCTGGGACGACATTTTGGACACGAATCTGAAGTCGGTGTTCCTCGTCTCCCAGGCCGTCGCCAGACATATGATCTCAAGGAGGCGCGGCAAGATAATAAACATCGCTTCGCTCACGAGCGTTATCGGCATCGAGAACATCGCCGCCTACGGCGCGAGCAAGGGCGGCGTCGTGCAGCTGACGAAGGCGATGGCCGTGGAGTGGGCGAAGTATCGCATCAACGTCAATGCCATCGGTCCGGGCTATTTCCATACGCCGATGACAGACCCCGTCTTCGCGGACCCCGAGCGAGCGGCCTGGATCAGGAACCGTATTCCGTTTGGGGTTACCGGCGTGCCAGAGGATCTCGCAGGAGCGGCCGTCTTCCTTGCCTCGGATGCGGCCGACTACGTCACCGGTCAGACTCTGTACGTCGACGGAGGCTGGCTGGCCGGTTAGAGGCTCAGTCTAAGTACGAGTCGTCAAGTAAGGAGAGAATCGAACGTGGGATCCACAGTATACTTCATGGACGATAGGGCCACCTCGGCTCAGGACAGCCTCGTCGCCAAGACGCTGGCGCTGTTCGACAAGGCAGGCTTTGCAGACATGATCCGCCCTCGCGACGTAGTGGCTATCAAGATGCACATGGGCGAGTGGAACAACACCGCCTACCTCCGCCCGGTCTACGTGCGCGCCCTCGTCGACAAGATCAAGAGCCTCGGTGGGATACCGTTCGTCACCGATACCACCACCCTGCCCTATGCCGTCTGGTCGTCGCGCGTGACGGCCCTGGACCACCTGATGACCGACGAGCGCAACGGCTTCAACTCCGGGACCGTGGGCTGCCCGGTGATCATCGCCGACGGCTACTTCGGCACCGACGACGTCCATGTCGACCTGCCGGAGGGACTCGTGCTAAAGGATGGCTATGTATCGTCGGCCATCGCCATGGCGGACATGGTGCTCTTGCTGAGCCACTATAAAGGGCACGGCGTGGGCGTCATCGGCGGCGCCGTCAAGAACCTCGGCGTCGGCTGCGCCTCCAAGCGCGGCAAGTTCAATCTGCACGGTTGCGGTGACCCGCGCTATGGGCTGGGTGGCTCCGAATTCAAGCCTGAGATATGTAAAGGTCGCGACTGCCCAACCTGGCAGCTATGCGACCAGGTCTGCGCCTTCGACGCTCTGCACGTCACCGAACAAGGCCTCGTCTGGGATGCCGACAAGTGCCGCGGCTGCTTTGCCCACCGTTCCGTGATCTCCTGCGGCGCCCTCGACCCGCCGAAGCACTGGGGCCAGGTGAGCCCGGTGGCCATCGCCGACGCCGCCATGGCCGCCTACAAGGTCATTGGTCGCGACCGGCTGGCCTGCCTCAACCTGGCGCTCGACATCTCGCCAATGTGCGACTGCGTCGCCTTTTCCGATCGGCCGATCGTGCCGAACATCGGCATCTTCGCCTCTCACGACCCCGTGGCCATCGACAAGGCCTGCGTGGACGCCGTGACGGCGGCCCCCGGCATTCCGGGCTCAGTGGCCGAAGTCAAGGGCGTGGCCGGCTGCGGAGACATCAAGCACGACACGTGCTCGTCCATTCAGGGCTACAGCCAATACATTCAGCTCAAGGCGGGCCAGAGGCTCGGCCTCGGCACCATGGACTACGAACTCGAGCAGCTCGGCAGGTTACCTTCTGTCGAGCCCTACGTCCTCAACCCTGCCGGCGGCAGGCCTGAACCGATAGGCGCCCGCTTCAGTCGCTCCTTCAAGAAGATGCCGTTCTTCCCGGAGGGCGGCTTCCCGCGCCACGCCGACCTCGACGTCGAGGATCTCTTCTAAACCGAGTTGAGTCTGCCGAGGCCGGCGTTCGTCCGAACGCCGGCCTCTTTCTTCATCCCGCGCCGAGCTGGGACCGCAGCTCGGGATAACGAGCGCGCAGCCCGGCCATCTCCGCGCGGAAGCGCACCTGATTGCCCGCCGCAGGGAAGGCGAGCGGCTCATGGCTGACCAGCCGATCGGCAAAGCCCCAATCCTGCAGATTACCCACCAAGGGACGATTCGTCTTCTTGATGATTGCGATGCGACGGGGATTCAGGAGGGCGATTTCGCGCCGGAGGTGGCGGGTGCAATTGTCGATGACCCGCTCGGCGGCACGGTCGCTGATCTTGTTGACAGGACACTTGGCACAGCGCAATCCCTCCCAATGGGCCGCGAGCGGCGGCCACCGGGGCGGAGCGCGGAACCACCGCATAACAAAGATGCTTCCGTCCGCATGAGGACGGAGGCATCGATCCGTTACGTCAGGCGGTGGCCGGTTAGGCGCCGACTTTGTGTTTGGACTGTCCGGACTTGTGTGCTGAGGTCTGCGACCTATCGTAGTATATGCGCATGATGGAAGAGGCCAGTTTCTTTGGGTCGTGGTGCAGACCGTTGTCAGGATCGACTAGGTCCGCGAGGACGAGCTTGACGCCCGTTTCCTGCACCTTTGATAGGTCGCCGTTCAGTTCCACAGGCACGGCGCGCGCCTTCGGCGAGATGGGCGAGCCATGGTTGTTGTTCACCAGGACGTAGTCGAACAGTTGGTGCCCGATGTGAGACTCCAGCACGTCCAGGTGGTCGGTCACATGGAAGTTGTCCGTTTCGCCCGGCTGGGTCGCCACGTTGCACGCATAGACCTTCGTAGCGCTCGAGGCGCGCACCGCCCGCGCCACGTCGTCCACCAGCAGATTTGGCAGCACGCTCGTGTAGAGGCTGCCCGGGCCGGCGATGATAAGGTCTGCCTGAAGTATAGCCCGTAGAGCCTCCGGGTAAGCCGCCGGATGATCCGGCTGCAGAAAGACCCGCTTAATGCGTCGCAGGGCGTGGGCGATCTCCGACTCTCCCTCCACTACCTCCGCATCCTCCATTTCAGCCGCCAGGTGAACGTTGGCCAGTGTAGAAGGCAATATCTGTCCGCGCACCGCGAGTACTCGCGAGGACTCTCTGATGGCACGCTCGAAGTTGCCTGTGATGTCACTCATCGCCACGATGAACAGGTTGCCGAAGCTGTGTCCGTCGAGGCCACTACCGCCGTTGAAGCGATACTGGAAGAGCCTCGTCATCAATGGCTCGGCGTCGGCCAGCGCGGCAATGCACTGGCGAAAGTCGCCTGGCGGGGGCAGACCGAAATCTCGGCGCAATCGACCGGAGGAGCCACCATTATCCGCCACCGTCACGATCGCCGTCAGGTTGCTGGTGTACTCCTTTATCCCGCGCAACAGCGTCGACAGACCTGTACCGCCACCAATGCAGACGATCTTGGGCCCGCGACTCAGCAGGCGCTTCTGGTAGACGATGTCTATTATCTTGTCTTCCCTCCCCACGGGGAGGTACGCGGAAAGCAGGGAACGGCCAAGCTGGGCAAAGGCGAAGACTATGATCCCTCCACCTACGCCGATGAACAGCGCCGCGCGAGCCAGGCGGGGGATAAACTGTAGCGTGAGGATGCCAACCCATCCCGGAAACGGCTGCTCGCGATAAAGGTGCGTCATCACATAGGCAATGCCGAGGCCGATGACCGTGATGCCGAGCAGCAGGAGCAGAAGCCAGCGCTTAACGCCCATGCCGGGGTATAACCACTTCAGAGAATCCATAGGACGCACCCCATGACGGATAAGTACGCTCGTTGGCAGTAATTAAGCACAATGTGTGCCATTATGGCCTTGCCAACACCATTATAGCACGCATGCCGGGCTCACGGAAGGTAACAAAGAAACCTGGCAGTAGTTGTTTTGGGTCATCGTCTCTAGGAGGTGCTCAGGCGAGGCCTGGCCGGAGGCTACTTCTTGCCCAGCCAGCCCATTATCGCGCTTACGAAGCTGACTATGACCGCCGCGATGATCGCATCCAGGAAAGAGGCCACCGTGACCCCCGGGAAGATCCTGGTCGCCAACCAGAACACAAAGCCGTTGATCACGATCGCGAACAGGCCTAGGGTAAGGCACGTCAGAGGAAGAGCAAGAAGGTTGAGGATCGGTCGTAGAAAGGCATTCAACAGGCTCAGAATGCCCGCGAAAACGGCCACGGACTCCCAATCCTGGTAGACAATGCGGCCGGGCAGCAGGGCAGCCATAACGAAGACCGCTAGGAAGATCACGACCCATCTGAAGAGTAAACCGCGCAAGCCACCGCCTCCCCGAAGTATCGTCCGGTAGCATAGCAGGAACGCACGACGTCCGTCAACCGGTTTGACAGCGCATCGCCGTCAAGTATAATTAGTACGCTACTTGGCCCGCGAAACAGGCCCGCTCACCTCGCGCTGCCTGCCACCTCTTCCGGGGCGGATCGCCCCAATCCCACGCGGCCGGGGACCCTTGAAGGAGCTGAACCCATGATGCATTCTACCGCCGAACCC
>JAJZQK010000346.1 GCA_021847625.1 Chloroflexota bacterium | reverse complement strand
CAAGGCGGGCATCTCCTGAGCTACAGGATGCCTTACCCTACCCTATCTCGATGCCGTTGTTAAGGTGCTCTCCAATTCAAAGTAGGCAACCTGCGGAAAATGAACTAAGATGCCTCGTCAGCAGACCCTTGAGATCCCAGTCGCCGGTATGGACTGCGCGGAGTGCTCCCTGCACGTCCAGCACGCCATCGCCGCTCTGCCGGGCGTCCAGTCGGTGAACGTATTCCTCTCCTCCGAGAAGGCTGTAGTGCAGGTCGACCCGACCCAGGTCGACCTGGCGGCGATTCGCCAGGCAGTGGAGAGCGCCGGTTACTCCATCCCCGCTTCGCCGGAGACCCAGCCCGCGGCTGCCCCTGCTGGCGATTTCACCCGGCGGGTTCTTACCCTCTTCGGCGTCGTCTTCGGAACCGTCCTCTTTGTGGTCGTAGTTGGGGAGTGGCTCGGCTTCTTCGAGTCCGCCACCGAGCGTGTCCCCTGGCCATTCTGGCTCGCCATCGTCCTGGTCGGCGGCTATCCCGTCTTCCGCAACGTCATCAGGGCGACCCTCCGGCGGCAGGTGATCTCGCACACGCTGATGACCCTCGGCGTCATTGCCGCCGCGGTGGTCGGCCAGTGGGCAACCGCGGCCGTCGTCGTGTTCTTCATGCGAATAGGCGACTACGCGGAGTCTTTCACGACCGAGCGCGCTCGCCGGGCAGTGAAGGACCTTACTGCCCTAGCTCCTCAGACCGCCCGGCTCGAGTGGGAGGGCGGGGAGCGGGAAGTCCCCGTCGGTGAGGTGAAGCCAGGGGACACGGTGGTCGTGAGGCCCGGCGAGCGAATTCCGGTAGATGGCGAGGTCGTCGCAGGCAGGGCTACTGTGGACCAGGCGACGATCACCGGCGAATCGATGCCTGTGGAAGTGAATCAAGGAAGCAAGGTCTTCGCCGCCACTATCGCCACTCTGGGCAGCCTGCGGGTTCGGGCGACCCACGTCGGGAACGACACGACCTTTGGTCGGGTGATCCGGCTCGTCGAGGAGGCCGAGGCCCAGCGGGCCGATGTCCAGAGGATCGCCGACAAGTTCTCCGCCTACTACCTTCCCGTCGTCGCCGGGATCGCGGCGGTCACGCTGCTCATTCGCCACGACCCACTGGCCACCGCCGCCGTCCTCGTCGTCGCTTGTTCCTGCTCCTTCGCCCTGGCCACCCCGATCGCCATGCTCGCCTCTGTGGGAGCGGGCGCGAAGCGGGGACTACTCATCAAGGGCGGCAAGTACCTGGAAACCCTGGCCCGGGCGGATGTCCTCCTTATCGACAAGACGGGGACGCTCACCCTTGGGCGCCCCCGGGTGACCGATGTCGTCCCCTTGAACGGTGTCCCCGAGGAAGAGGTGCTCTCCCTCGCGGCCACCGCGGAGCGCGACTCCGAGCACCCGCTGGCCGAGGCAGTGCGCGCCCTGGCACGAGAGCATGGACTGACGATGGCGCAGGCGCAGGGCTTCGAGTCCCTCCCTGGCCTCGGCGTGCGTGCGCGGGTGGACGGCCACACCCTCGAGGTCGGTAACCGACGAATGGTGTCGACCGACGAGGCCGAGGTTGTCGCCGAGGAGCTGGAGAAGCAGGGGAAGACGACGCTGCTCGTGATTCGGGACGGCCAGCCAGTCGGAGTCCTGGGGGCGGCAGACACCCTGCGTCCGGAGGTGCCGCAAGCGCTGAAGGCTGTCGGCCTGCTTGGGATCCGACGTGTGGAACTGCTCACCGGCGACAATGAGCGGGTGGCCTCGGCCCTGGCCAAGAGCCTCGGGGTGACCTACCGAGCGAACCTGCTCCCAGAAGACAAGATCGCCGTCGTCCGGGAGTACCAAGCCCAAGGGCACACCGTGGTGATGGTCGGCGACGGGGTGAACGACGCGCCGGCGCTGGCCCAGGCGGACGTGGGGATCGCGATGGGGGCGGCGGGAACCGACGTGGCGATGGAGGCGGCGCACGTGGTCCTGATGCGCGAGGACTGGGCACTCGTCCCGGAAGTCATACGGATCGCCAAGAGGACGCTGCGCGTGGTCAAGCTCAACATTGGCTTCACGGCCTTGTACAACGTGGTCGGGCTCTCGCTGGCAGCCCTCGGCATCCTGCCGCCGATCCTCGCCGCGGCCGCCCAATCGCTACCGGACATCGGCATCCTCGCCAACTCATCGCGCCTGCTCCGCCACAAGTAACGAACGCCGCAGGGTCGGCACTTGCGGAGATAGCCTTTCCGGCATCTGGACCCGCGGTGGCTGCCGCCGGCAAGATTACCGGCAGGAGTCGGGGGCGGGCGACGATCCCTGCGACCAGTCCGGCATGGCTCGCGGTGTGCCGGAGGGCACTTGAGGCATCATTGGCCCAGGCATCGCCGGGCGGGCGCTCGGCACCGGGGCAGATGTCCCAAGAGGCGCTGGCACTGGGGTTGAGGCCGGCCGTTCGCGCATCCCGTCACGCATCTGGTCGCCCGGCGCCAGTTGTGGGTTGACGGTCGGTGGCGCCGACGGTGCGCCGGGACTAGCTGGCGCTGCCCGGGCCGGCGTGGGCGAGGGATTGGGCGCAAACCACGGCATCATGCCCCTTGGCATACTTGGCGTCGTCTGCTGCCAGCCACAGGCCTCCCGCATCGACTCGTACTGGGAGGCGTTGCTTTGTAGCCTCTCCACGTAGCCGCTGGTATCCTGGCCACT
The DNA here is from genome assembly GCA_021847625.1 of Chloroflexota bacterium. Next base: position 2,166 of record JAJZQK010000346.1, on the reverse strand, counting down.
AGCCGACATCCGCTCCACCATCTGCTCGGCCGCTGTCAGGTTATGGACTACGTCCGGGCTCAACCCCGCGCCGACTTCCGCTCGGCCGGTCTGTACCAGCGCCTCCATCTCGTTCAAGCGGTTCTCGGCCAAGCGAATGTACAAACTCGCGCGAGCGTCGTCGGATGTGGCCAAGACGACCGACGCCTGCTCCATGCCGGTCTTGACGGGGTAGAGTGGGTCTCCCGGAAGGCTTCCCTGCGAGGCATACGCTGCTCCAGTGCCCAGGCTGACGACCAGCGCCAGAACTGCCGCCGCGGCGAGGGAGGGAAGTCTCCACCGGTGCTGGCGCCAGGGCTTCGGCAAGGCAACGACTTGCCCGAGGGGCTGCGGCTTGTCTTCTGTTTCTTCCATGCGTTCGAGCAAACGCGCGCGCGCCCCCTCCCTGAAAGCCGGGTTGAGGGCGCTGTGCGCTGGACGGGCGATCGCCACCGCCAACCGCAAGAGGGGCTCGACCTCCCGTCTGATGTTGGGCCGGCACCGCGCCAAAGCCTCGTCCACGGTGCAGGCTCCCGAGCGCACGTTGTCGATGGCCTCTGCCAGGCAATCCTCGACGTGCTCGTTCACTTACGCCATCTCCTCGGCCATTGCCTGCCGCAAAGCCGCCAGAGCCCGATGCTGGATCACTCGCACCGCGCCCTCGGTCTTCTCCAAGGCGTCCGCCACCTGGGCGTGACTCATCTCGTCGATGAAGCGCATGATTATGACCTGCTGCTGCTCGGGCTTCAGCCCCAGAATCGCCCGGCGCAACTGCCCCTGCGTACAGCGCAGGTCTGCCGCTTGCACGGGGTCGGCCCAATGCGCCCCCTCCACCGCATCCTCTGCTATCTCCTCTATTGGCGCCGTCTCTCTGCTAGTGCGCAAGTGGTCAATGAGGGCGTTGTGGGCGATGCGCACCAGCCAGGCGAAAACGGGAGTGCCGTTCGGCTGGTACCGCCGCATGGCTTGCCACGCCTTGAGGAACACGTTCTCGGTCAGGTCCTCGGCATCTCTCGCACTGCCCAACCTGTAGTAGATGTAGTGGTAAACCCGGTCGACATACAGGTCGTAGAGCTGGGCGAACGCCTGTCTATCGCCAGCCGCCGCGGCCGCGGCCAGCGAGAGGGCATCCTGCTCACTCAAGGCAGCTCTCTCCGACAAAGCACACTCCATCTACTCGAAGGAACGACGAAGGAGGCTCCTTCGTTACACACCCTGCGGCAACGACGCCAGCAGCGAGGATGGCGCTGGGCCGTGGAGGTGTATCTTAGCGTCAGGAACTACGCGGAGCAAGAGGTCCGGCCCGCCCAGTACACCGCCATCAGAGCGCCTGTGCCGGGCGCTGGAAAACCGTCTGGGAGGCGGTAACGAAGCAGGTCTGCCATCGTTCCCACTAGTGTAGGCGCTTCTCGGCGGCGCAGGCGGAGCGGCAGTGAACTCGGTCAGAGCCGCAGCGAGAAAGATCAGCGTGAGGAGGGATGGAAGATGGACCGCGTGCGCGTTGTATCGGTGATGGGAGCGTTGGTGTTGGCGCTCGTTCTGGCGTTGAGTACAGCTGGGTCGGCGCTGGCCTTTGGACCCATGGGGCAGACGCAGAGCCAGACGCCGCAAGGGCTGGCCGGCGGACGCGGGCCTGGCTGGGGCTGCGGAGGCTGGGGAGGCAACGCCGGCTACGGGCCGGGCGGCGGCTATGGGCCAGGCATGATGGGCGGCTGGTACGGGCAGAGCTCGGGCGGTCAGGCGCTGACCCTGGATCAGGCCGTCGATAAAGTGAAGACCTACGTCGCCAACTCCGGCTATCAGGGGCTGGCCGTCGACGAGGTAATGGAATTCCAGTACAACTTCTACGCCATCGTCAAGGAAGAGAGCAGTGGTCGGGGCGCTTTCGAACTCCTGGTGAACAAGTACGGCGGCGCGGTCATCCCCGAGCCGGGCCCAAACATGATGTGGAACACCAAGTACGGCATGATGGCCGGCTGGTCGATGGGCGGCCGCTTTGGCTGGGGCACGCCGACCGGTGCCGAGTCCGTCTCGCCCGAGCAGGCGCGGCAACTGGCCCAGCAATGGCTAGACCAGAACCGGCCAGGGGACAGCACGGAGACGCCCGACCAGTTCTATGGTTACTACACCGTGCATACCCTGCGGGAC
>JAJZQK010000345.1 GCA_021847625.1 Chloroflexota bacterium | reverse complement strand
ATTGCGCCAGAGCCATTCTCTGCCGCTTGGCAAGTTGCGGAGCGACACAATCTTGGCTCCTACGCTTGGCAGTAGCTCCAATGCTATCTCGTCCGACTCGAGGCGGAGGCAGCCTGGTCTTGGCGAGAGACAACGTGCCAATTCACAACCCTCCCGCGAAGGACATTCCTTGCTCCTGCCGCACTTCCCGGGCGATGTGCAGGCTACGGCAAAGGGACTCCTTTCTGCGTTGGCACTATCAACAACTCACGAACAACGGCTCTTGCCGGCATACTCAGGGCGTAGTGAACAGTCGTAGCGACGTCTTCCGGCTGCAAGAGATCTTCTCGGCTGGCCTCCTTCCGCAGAATGGTCGTGTTGACCCCCCCGGGCAGTATCACGGTCACCCTGATGGCGGTGTCACTTAGTTCGGCCGCGAGGGCTCTGCCAAAGCCAAGTACCGCGTGTTTGCTGGCACAGTAGGCGGTCATCTCGCTTATGCCCCGCACCGCCGCGTCCGACGCTATGAACACCAGGTGCCCTGATCCTCGCCTCAGCATGCGCCGCACAACAGGCTGTGTGAGCAAGAAGACGCTGTCCACGTTGGTCGAGAAGACGTCTCGCCAGGACTCCAAAGTGGCCGACGACAGCGGCTCCTTGCGGGCAATGCCGGCGTTGTTGATCAAAACGTCGACTCTGCCAACCCTGGCCTCGATCGCACTCAGCAGAGCCGTCACCGAAGCTTCCTCGCGCACGTCGGCCGGCACGACGAAGCCCTGTGCATCACGCTCAGCCAGTTTCCTGCCCAGTGTGTCTAGGTCGGCGGAAGGACGAGCTGTCCCAATCACGACCGCCCCGGCTGCTGCTAGGTCCAGGGCGACGGCAAGGCCTATGCCCCGACTGGCGCCCGTTACCAAGACTACCTTGCCGCGCAGCTCCCTGCTCTCTGCCACTGGCCTATCCTCCTGTCGGCCCGTAGAAGCCCGAGCGAAAGCCTACCAGCGAAACGAGGCTCAGCCCCGCGCGTCCCAACCAGCGGTTGGTGCCACGATTGCGCCATCACGGCAGCCAATTGCCGGAGCTCTCCCGCGATAACCACATCCCGGGCCTGGCTTGATTCTCGGACAACGCCGACTTCCTCAAGGTCATAGATCTTCAGGCAGGAGTCCCCGCCGGGCTACTCCGGCTCCTCCGTGTAGCACCGAAGCTGCTTCCAGTTCCGTCGCGGGGCGTACCCAAGATCACGTTTGGCAGCGCTGATGTCATAAGCCGACTCGGGATGGTCGGCGACCACAAAGTAAGCGCTTTGGCTCGGCCTGCTGACCCGCAGCGCCCCTTCCAGCGCCTGCGCTACGTCGTCTGGAGCCACGTACATGAACCACAAGCGTAGCGGTTCTCGCGGCAGGGATGGCCCCGGATTGGCGCCGTCCCCTTCTATGACTCCGGGGCGTACGTTGATCACCGATAGGCCACGGTCTTGGGCGTAGGCGCGACCGATTTCCTCCGCGAGCCATTTGCTGAGCTGGTAGTACAGACCAGTGCCTCCCAGCAACGGGGGGTGCGATTCGCGTAGCGGCGCGTCGCGAGCCGGCGGTACTCCTATGGCGACGATACTGCTCACATTGACAAGGCGCTTGATTCCCGCTTGGGCCGCGGCCTCCGCCAAGAACCATGTCCCCTTGACCATGACATCGACGAACCGTTCCAGAGGTTGCTCAAGCTTGTCGCGGACGATTGCCACAAGATGGACAACGGCATCCTGTCCCTCAACAGCTTCCCTGACGTCTGAGAACCGGGTGATGTCCCCCAGCACGAACTCAGCGTAACCTCGATCAGGGGGCGGTGGTACCCGGTCGAACCCGCGCAGCCGATAACCCGCACTGCGCAGTCGTGGAGCGACGAAGCCAGCGAGATAGCCGCTGGCGCCAGTCACAAGTACTCGCGCGGGAGGAACGATCTCCATTTCTCACCTCGAAATCGTGGGGCCTCGCTCAAGGCGTGCCAGCGCGGCCGAGTCGCGGCCTAGCCCTCCACTCGCATTGACCACGCCCATGTGCCCCGGGCGAAGAACCCCGTCGCTGCCCAGAAGGCGGTCGTCTCGCGGACAATCATCCAGGTAAGCGGGCGCCGCACGCTCCCAACGTACTACGGCCGATGCCCAGCAAGGGCCGCACCTCAGGTGCGTGACGGGCCGGTGCTTTCTCTGACGACCAGACTCGCGGGTAGGGTAGAGACCGTCCGCGGTGGCTCCTCGCGCCTGAGGGCAGCCAAGAGAGCGTCAGCAGCCGCGAGGCCCAGATCACGGCCAGGCTGAGCTACCGTGCTCAGCCTCGGCCGCGCCAGCTGCGCGACCAGATGATTGTCGATGCCGATAACCGAGATATCATCAGGCACCTTGAGACCAAGCCTCAAGAGCGCGTTCTGGATGCCGAAGGCGATAAAGTCGTTTCCGGCAACAACCCCCGTGAAGGGGACGCGCTTCGCGATCAGGTCAAATCCGCTGGCATAGCCCGCCTCCTCGCTCCAGTCGCCAGCGCGAACCAAGGCAGGGTCAAGCACCAACCCCCGACGCTCCATTGCCTGCCGAAAGCCAAGGGCACGCCTGTCGCTGGTTTGGATCCCTCGTGGACCGCCTACGTAGGCCATTTGGCGGTGTCCTAGATCCAACAGGTGATCAGTGGCAAGCGCGGCCGCCTGCGCATCGTCCACCAGGAATGCGGGGCCATCAAGGTCCGACGACGAGCAGTAAACGTAAACGTGCGGGACTTCCCAACTACCGAGCCGCACCGCGTCGACAGTTCGGCCCCTACCGACATAGCAGTAACCCTCGACGTGCCGCCGACGCATGTCAATAAGCGCTGCCTCTAAGCCAGCGGAATCCACCCCAGTCTGAGCGACGACGGCCGCGAACCCGGCCTGGGCGATTCGCTCCAGCAGTGCTCCCACTGTCTCTGCCACCCATTGATAGGTGATTGGTCGGTCCAGCAGAATACCTATAGATAAGGACCTGCTGTTGCGCAGTGTCTGCGCGAACAGGCTGGGGTGGTAGTCGAGGCGAGCCATGGCGTCCAGTACCGCCCGACGCGTCTCGGGCTTCGTACGGGGCGACTGACTCAGAACCCGCGAGACGGTGGCCGGGCTGACCCCAGCGGCGGCCGCGACCTGTTTGAGTGTAGCTGGCATACGTCACCATGAAATCGATATCTTGGCTGTTGATCATTATTCTACCACTTTCGCCCCACTGGCGTCAATATCCCTGGCCAACTACCAGCGAAACTCGTCGCACGGCGCCTATTGACTTTGATCAAGAGTTGCCGTATAATGAGCATGAAATCGATACCACCGTCAACCTGCGTCGCACATGGGCAGCTAGGGCCCGCGGGGAACAAAGGGGTAGACAGAAAGTGAATCGGGTTGGAGGGACGCAAGTGCCGATAGCGCTACGAGACCAGCTGCGCGGTGTCTTGCCCGCGGCTTTGCTTCAGCAGATGAACGAGGGGCCGGGCTGGCAGGTGGAGAGCGGCGACGGCCCGTTATCCTGGAATACCGTTGGCACGCCCGAGGCGCGAAATGGCAGACTGGAATGGGTAGCTGTCCACGCCTCCGGGCTGCGCGCCAAAGTCACCGCCGATTTGGATGAGCCAGCCGGGGCGGCCCGGATGCAAGTGGAGCTTTCTAACCCTACCCCACACGAGTCACTTCCGCTCTCTGCGATAAGGCCGGCCTACCTTTGCTGGCGATCTCTGCCGATTGACCACACTGAGCTGCGTTCTGTTTCTGGCGGCCTGGCGCAGTCGCTGCTGCCATCGGGCGCTTTCCGGGAAACCGTGGTTGCTACCAGGCCGGGAGCGGCCAAGAGAGACCATTACCGCCTGGAGTCGGCATCTGACGGCCGCTCGTCCGGCCGGGATCTTCCCTTTCTCCAGCTGACGATAGGCGAGGGCACGGAGGCGGGATTGGTTATCGCCATGGAGTGGTCCGGTCAGTGGTATCAGGACTTCGGCCCGCACGACGAGGATGGGTCCTTTCTCTGGCAATGTGGAATTCCAGTGTCGGACCTGACCCTTGCCGCGGGGGAGACGCTGGTCCTGCCAACCGTACACCTCATCGGTTTTAAGGGGGACAGGGATGCGGGCGGCAACGCCGTGCGCCGGTACATATACGACCGAGTGTGCCCCGACTTGAATGGGCACCGGCCTTTGCCACCAATTAGCTACGACCATTGGTTCGGCATCGGCTGCGAGTTCGACGAGGCGCTGCTACGGACCCTCGCCGACCGCGCGGCGGAACTCGGCCTGGAGTATTTCGTGGTGGACGCCGGCTGGTACGCTGGCTGCGGCTCGGGCTATGACTATGGCAGAGGGGTGGGCAACTGGGGCACAGTCGATCGACGGAAGTTCCCCGAAGGCCTTGAGTCCTTCGCTGAATACGTGCACGGCAAAGGACTCGGTCTTGGCCTCTGGTTCGAGATCGAGCGAGCGCGCCGAGACTCCGATCTGGCGCGCCGTCACCCGGAATGGTTCTTCGACATTGGGGCCGAGTTTCTTCACCTGAACCTAGCCTTGGCGGATGCCCAGGAATACGTGATAGAGACCATCGGAGACTTGATCGAGCGCCTGGACCTGGGATGGATCCGCTGGGACTACAACCGTGGGCCGAAGCCGTACTGGGACAGCGTGGACCCGACCGGCAAGATCCAGTTCGATTATGTGAGAGGGCTGTACCGCGTATTGGACGAGATCATGGCTGCCCATCCGAGATGTCTCATTGAATGCTGCTCCTCGGGTGGCCGCCGCATAGACCTCGGTACTATGCGGCGGGCGCATACCGCTTGGTTCTCCGATCACACGGTGGACCCATTGGTATGCCGCTTCATGCAACTGCCGAACCC
>JAJZQK010000344.1 GCA_021847625.1 Chloroflexota bacterium | reverse complement strand
CGATCTAGAGTGAACTGGCGGCCCTCAAGCAGCAGATGCAGGGTGGCCAAGGTCAGCTGCCGGGCAGTTCCGGTCAAGGTCAGCTGCCGGCAGGTTCCGAGTCGGAGGAGGAGTCGCGATGATCGTGCGCATTTCCACGGAAGGTCAGTACCGCCTGCCTAGCTCGCTTCTTGATCGGCTGAACGAGATCGACAACGAGATCGTCGAGGCAGTCGCGGGGAACGATGCCACTACTTTCGGGCGCCTCTACTCGCAGTTGATTTCGCTGATCCGGACCAACGGCGAGCATATCCCGGACGCCGAGCTCGTGGGCTCGGACATAATCCTGCCTCCGGCAGATACGACTATCGAGGAAGCCCGCGAACTCTTCGTGGAAGACGGTGCCATCCCCGGCTAGGCTATTGCGGTTCGCGCCGAAGCCGGTGAAACGAAAGAAATGGGCGACTTGGCTGTGTCCCAAGTCGCCCATATTCTTCTGGCTCTACGCCGAGGTTGTGCCTTCTCTCAGACTGGTATGCCCCAGAGCGGGTACCAGCGCTCGACGTCTTGTTCGATCGGCAGTTCGCGGGACATGACGGCCCGCAGCCGTAACTCGTAGGCGTTGTCGCGCCTGTCGGTGCGGCCGGGCTGCGGCACGAAGGGGTAGAACGCCCCGCGCTTGTAGTTGTAGATCCAGTAAACCGGTCTACCGTCCTCTTCGAACCGGAAGACGGCGGCGAGCAGCTGCTCGCCGAAGCCCTCCTCGTGCAGCGTTTCGCTGAAGACGTGGATCGTCGAGACCAGGTCCTCGAACTGCTGGTCTACCAGGACCACCCACTTGAACCCGTAGTTGTCCTGGGTCTGCTGGACAGTCGTGTTGGTGGTGCGGGCGCTGATATCGAGGAGGCGGTCCAGGTCGGTCCCGAGCTGCTCGAAGGCGGCCGAGGCCAAGGGCCGGAAGCATATCCCGGCCCTTTCGCTAGGCTTCAGACCCAACTCCACCGTCAACGTGACGTAGGCGGTGGAGAGGGCGAATAGCTGATCCATCTTCGGCTTGATGGGCCTGTTGCGGCCAAGCATAATGTCGAAGAATCTCCTTACCAACGCTGCCAAAACCTCCTAGCGCGAGAAGCCTTCCATCTCCCGCTGCATGCGTTCCAGCCTCTCCAGCCGCTTCTCCAGCGACGGATGGGTGGAGAACAGCTCCATGATCGACTGTCCGCTCACCGCGGGGATGATGAAGAAGGCGTTCATCCCCTGCATCTCGCGCAGGTCCTGCGTCGGGATGCGCCCCATATCGCCGCTGATCTTCCGCAGGGCAGAAGCCAGGGTTGAAGGAGCGCCTGTGATGATGGCCGAGCCCCGGTCGGCCGCGAACTCCCGGTAGCGCGACAGGGTCCTAATCAGCACGAAGCTGATGGCCCAGACGATCAGCGACGCTATGTAGATGATGACGATGGCGCCCGCGCCGCCGCCATCCCTTCCACCACGGCGACGCCCGAAGCCGCCGCCATACATACCGAAGAACAAACCCGACCGCATGACGAAGAAGGCGACGGTGGCGAAGAAACTCGCCAGCGTGAGCACAGTCGAGTCGCGGTTCTTGATATGAGTCAACTCGTGGGCCAGCACTGCCTCGACCTCTTCCTCGTCCAGGCGGTTCACCAAGCCCGTCGTCACGGCGACGACCGAGTTCCGTGGGTTGCGGCCCGTGGCGAAGGCGTTGGGCACGCGGCTGTCCACAATGGCGATCCGCGGCTTGGGCAGGTCGGCCATCGCCACTAGGCGATCGACCATGCCGTGGAGCTGCGGCGCCTGCTGACGGTCCACGACGTGGGCCCTCATAGAGGCCAGTACCAATCTATCGGAAAAGTAATACTGCAAGCCGAGTAGCACGGCCGCGATGACGATTAGCGCGCTGTAGCTTAGGCCGACTTCCCAGAGGACGAAGAGAAAGCCAATGTACAGGGCCGCCAACAGTAACATCACCACAAACATGCGCACCGTTAGCTCGGTATCCGGCCTGAAGACCCGGTTACGCATCTGAAGCATCCTCCCTCCCGTGAAGGCACCTTGAGAAGGCAACTGAAAGACCGCGTCGTCTTCCAGACCCGCTCCCCTTCGAGCATAGATTATACCACTTTATTGTATTCGTACTGCCAGTCTCGACCGTGCTAGCCAGTTTCCTTGACCGCGTTGCCGTCTGCCCCTATGATTGACCAGAACACTTGCTAAGGGGGCTAATTGGCGAAGATGCAGATACGCACGATCACGATGGGGACCAACATCGCTTGGCCGTTGTCGGCCGAGCCGCTGGAGCGAGCCGGCCGTTTCCTGGCGGCGGCGAGGCATCGCTTCGAGGACGCGGGCATTCCGGTGCAGGGGGTGCGCTGCGCCACTCAGCCCTTCCCCGAGGTCCTCGGCTGGGCCGACCCCGGCCGGGCCGTCGCCCTCGCGCGGGAGGTCGAGCAGGCCTGCCGGGGCGCGGGCGTCGATTACTGCTCCCTCGGCCCGGTGCCCGCCGGCCCCAAGAACGGCCGGGCGAAGGAGTTCCTGGCGGCGGTGCCGGACATGATCGTCCAGACGGAGGCCATCTTCGCCACGGCGGAGATTGGCAGCCGGCTGCACGGGGTCAACTTTGCCTCCGTGGCTGGCGCCGCCCGGGCGATCCGGGCGATCGCGGCCGGCAGCGAGATGGGCTTCGGCAACCTCCGCTTCGCCGCCCTCGCCAACTGCCCCCCCAACACCCCCTTCTTCCCCGCTGCCTACCACTCCGGCGAGCGCGACGGCTTTGCCATCGCCATGGAGATGGCCGACGTCGCCGTGGAGGCGCTGTCCACGCCCGACCCGCGCCTGGCGGAGACGGACCTCACCGCGGCCATCGAGCGCGTCGCCGGCCCCGTCGAAGCCGTCGCCCTGGGCCTGGAGGGCGAGCTCGGCGTGCAGTACTTCGGCATGGACCTCTCGCCCGCGCCGTTCCCCGAGCGGGAGCGCAGCATCGGGGAGGCCGTGGAGCGGCTCGGGGTGGGCACCTTCGGCAGCGCCGGCACCCTCTTCGCCGCCGCCCTCATCACGAGGGCCCTGCGCAAGGTACGGGTCCGCCGGTGCGGCTTCTCCGGCCTGATGATGCCCATCCTGGAGGACGCTGTCCTCGCCCAGCGGGCCTCCGAAGGCGTCTTCACCGTCAACGAGGCCCTGCTCTACTCGGCCGTCTGCGGCACCGGCCTCGACACGGTACCCCTGCCCGGCGATGTCGGCGTGGAGCAATTGGAGGGGATCCTCCTCGACGTCGCTTCGCTCGCCGTGGCCCTCGACAAGCCATTGACGGCAAGGCTCATGCCCGTGCCGGGCAAGAAGGCGGGGGAGCGGACGACCTTCGACTTCCCCTATTTTGCCAACGCGGCGGTGATGCGCGTGGCCGGGAGCGGCGCCGCCGCCCTGATGGCCAAGGCCCTGGGGCCGGGGGCCTGAGACTCGCCGCGGCCAGAACGAGGCCCGGGCACCATCTGTTGTGGCGTCCGGGCCGAGGGTTGCGGATCGTCGGTTGGCGGTTCTTACCTAGTTAGCTCGCGGACGGTTGATCGGCCTTCAGGTTGATCGTCGGCGTGCGCTGGGGCTGCCAGATGGCTCCGGCGTAGCGGAGGATGAAGAAGTCGGCGCCCAGGTAGCCCGCGATCTTCCAAGCCGCGACCAGGAAGATGGCCAGGACGAAGAGACCGGGGTTCGTGCTGAGGGAGCCGGCCAGCATGAAGTTGAGGTTCATGAACGCGCCGAAGAAGGCGGCGACGCCCACGAACGCGCCCAGGATAAGGGCGATGCCGACGGCCATTTCGCCGAACACGATCAGCTTGGCAAACCATGCGTAGTGCCCGCCATCAAGCAGCATCTGTAGGAAACCGCGATACCAGTCGTAAGTGATCGGAGCGGTCGGCTGCGTCGCCACGGCCTTCGTCCAGTAGCCCGCCAAGGCCGTGCCGTCGCCCATCCACGCCGCGCTCTCCAGTTTGTGTAAGCCTGCATTCAGCCACTGGTAGCCGACGAAGAGGCGAATGACAAGCCAGAGTACAGTGAATCGAGTGTCGCTGAACGGGGCCGATAGGAAACTTGGCCCGCGAAGCTCTCTGCCCTTCACGTCCATAACCGCGCTCATGTCCGTTTCCTCCTTAGTTATTCACCAGGCCCCCACGCCTCGTTGGCTTGCGGTGCCGGCGCATCTGTCGGGGTGCGCCATCGGGCCTGTCCCTCTAGTTGCAAGGATACACGGTTATGGACTAGGCGGAATGTGTCACCTGTCCCGTTTCTGGCGGGACAAATGTCACTGATTGAGGTAGTTCTTGATGTGGTGTTTGACGGCATAGGCGGCGGCCTGGGAGCGATGGGCCAGGCGCAGTTTGCCGAGGATGGAACTGACGTAGTTGCGCACGGTCTTCTCGCTGAGGAAGAGGGTCTCGCCGATCTCCCGATTGGTGCGTCCCTCGGCAATGAGGCCCAGGATGCGCATCTCCTGGTCGGTCAGATCGGTGAAGGCCTCGCCGCTCTCCTTACGCGCGGATTCCCGTAACTTGGTGAAGACCTTGCGCGTCAGCGACGGGTCGAGCAGCGACTCGCCGCGACCGACGGTCTCCAAGGCCCTGACGAGGGCGTCGCTGCCGATCTGCTTTAGTACGTAGCCGGCCGCGCCGGCCTGGATCGCCTCGAACAGGAGGTCGTCCTCCGCGTAGGAGGTGAGCATAATGACCTGGATCTCGGGGTGCTCGGCGACGATCTCTCGACAGGCCTCGATGCCGCTATGCCCCGGCAGCCGTATGTCCATGACGACGACGTCCGGTTTGAGGCTCGTGGCTAGGGCCACGGCCTCGGCGGCGGTGCCGGCTTCGCCCACTATTTCGAA
>JAJZQK010000343.1 GCA_021847625.1 Chloroflexota bacterium | reverse complement strand
CGAACATCTCGCTGTAGATGGCCTTTAACCGGGGTCCGCATTTCCCCGGCCTATCTCAATGCCTGTTCGGCAGTTCGTTGTTCTTCCTCGGCCGACCACGCCAACCACGTCATCGTGTCCCTCGTCGGCACAACATCGTGCGCCGAGGTCATTGCGCGGCCAGTATACTGCGACCACCAGGGGGGATCAAGTCCCATGTGCGCAAATTGGCGGCAATTCTTCACAAATTCTAAGCTTGCATGTGCATGTGACGTCCACTTTTGGCGTGTTTTCACCATCTTTTTGAGCTAGGCGTGAAGCGCACTACAGGCTACCAGCTGGCGGAATGCCTGATAAGCCCAATGCCTTTCCGTTGCTCAGAACTTCGCATTATGCTAAACATGCTGCAATAGAGTGACCGAGCCGAGCGTTCGTCGCGCGGGGCCAGGGCGAGCGATCGAGAACTAATGCCGCCTCCGAGCCAAACTACGTCGCCATCGTGGTTGTCCTAGGGGATGGAGTTGCGGTAAGATGTGTACTGACGATAACGGGCACGAAAACCAGCTAGAGAACCTTGCAGGAGAGAAATGGCTAGATACACCGGTCCAAAACACAAGCTGTCACGTCGAGAAGGTTACAATCTGTTCGGCTCCACTTCGCGGACTCTGGAGCGACGGCTGGGCGTACCGCCGGGGGCGCGGCCCCAGAGGCGCCGGCGCAAGGAGTCCGAATACGGGATGCAGCTGCGCGAGAAGCAGAAGGTGAAGCGCATCTACGGCATGTTGGAGCGCCAATTCCGCCGCTTCTTCGGCATGGCCAGCAAGCAGAAGGGGGCAACGGGCGAGGTTCTCCTTCAGTTGCTAGAGCGCAGGCTGGATAGCGTCGTCTACCGTCTCGGTTTCGCGCGAACACGGCCGATGGCCCGCCAGCTGGTCAACCACGGCCACATCATCGTGAACGACAAGAAGACCGATATCCCCTCCTTCCTCGTGAAGTCGGGCGATACCGTTCGCTTGACCACCAAAGCGGCGGAGATCGTGGGCGTGCAGGAAGCGACAGCCGAGCGGGCCGGCAGCATACCGCAGTGGCTGGTGCGAGACGGCGATGTCGGGCGGGTGCTTCGCCTCCCGGAGCGCGCGGAAGTTGAGCCGGGCATTGCCGAGCAGCTGATCGTCGAGTTCTACTCCCGCTAGGGGAAGAGGCTCGAGCCTAGGGCGCGTCGTAGGCGTACAGGTCGTAGCGGTCCATGATGCGGATCACCTTGTCCGCGTAGTTTGGGTCGGTGGCGTACCCCGCCTCGTGCACGAGCCGGATGAACAGCCGCGGGTCGTCCGTGTGCTGCATCGCCTCGGCGTAGCGGGGCGAATCGCGCAGATGACGGCCGTGGTCCAAGACGGACTCCGCGGCCGTGTTGTAGGCCCGGAACGGCTCTTTGGCGACGATGTCTTGCCCGTTCCAATACTCCCAGGTATCCATCCATACCACGCCGGCCGGGCCGGGGTAGGGACGGCCCTTTATTCCGAACAGGTTGTTCGCCTGAACGGCGAGGCCGCTTTTGCCCCAGTTCGTGTCGAGAATGGCCTGGGCGAGGGTGACCGACACGGGTACCCCCGTCTCCTGCTGCGACTCCTTGGCCGGGCCGAGGATCGTGGCAATGAAGGCGGCACCGTCGTCTGAGAGCAGCGGGTGCGGGATGACGGTAGCCACCGGTACCGGTGTGGGCGTCGGTGGCGGTGGCTCCTCCGCTACCGCCACCATCTCGGGGGTCGACGTCGGCGCTGGCGGGCTGCCGCCCGGTACGACCAGCATTTGGCCGACGACGATCAAATAGGGCGGCTGCAGCTCGTTCGCCTCGGCAATCTCCTCCACTTGCGCTCCGTACATCTCCGCTATGGTGAGGAGCGAGTCACCCTCGAACACCGTGTGCAGGATGCCGGTCACGGGTGGCACAACGAGTTCCTGCCCAACGGCTAGGAAGTCCGGATCGTCCACGCCGCCGTTGGCCCACATAAGGGCGTCCGCCGAGATTCTGTAAATGTCGGCGATGCCCGACAGGGTCTCGCCTTCCTGCACGACGTGCTTGATGGCCGTCAGTCGGCGTTGGGGGGTAGGCGTGGCGGAGGAGGATGGCGTCGTCGTCGGGCGAGCCGGCGTACTGGTGGAGGCTAGGCCGCGGGTCGTCAGGGTGCGGGTGGGACTGGCCCTACCTGGCGAGGCGGCAGGGCTCGGCGGCTGGACTACGAGAACCGCTAACAGAGCGAGAGAGACCAGACCAAGCGACACGACAAGGGGGCTGTTGGCGACTCGGGGTACTCTGCCTCGCCACAGGCGCGCCAGGTCTTCCGCAAGAGCCATCAGCCGTCGCACTTGCACCCCCCTGCTCCGCCTCCTCCGGCCGCTCGCTCTGCACAGCTACCTACGTTCAGGACATCCACCGGCATTATACTTGGGGAGCGGGTGAAGTCAAGCTAGGCATGCGGGCAGGCGCCGTCCGATACCTGCCTGCCCCGGTCCGGCGGTGCCACAAACGGATAGCCTATTAGTACCATCCTATGGCTAGCCTGTTGACCCGCCAATCTCACGGTGGTACCGTAATCGACGTTGCCCCATGGCCCGACGTTGACAGCAAGTTGTGAGCATTGCCGACCGGCTTGGGGCGAAAGGTTATCTGACAATCGTGTGGTGTGGGGGTGGGTTGTGCAAGCTTCAGTCGTCATCTTGGCCAATCGGCGCGGCGGCCGTCTGCGCTGGACCCTCCGTAGCGCGATCCAACAGACACTTCCTGCCGACGCTTACGAGATCATCGTCATCGAAGGCGGTTTGGATTCCCTGCTGCTCGCCCGGTCGGAGCGGGACAGGGCCGGCGAGGATGTGTGGCAGATGGTGAGCGGGGAGGCCGAGCGCTGCCCGGCGAAGATCCGCTACCTCTATCAGCCGCAGTGCACCGCCGAGGACGTGCAAGATGCCGGCAGACGGGCCGCCCGAGGTGATGTGGTCGTTTTTCTCCACGTGGGCGAGGTGGCCGACCCCGATTGGCTGTACAACGTTCTGGAGGCGAGCGGCAAGAGCGCCACGGCGGGCTCGCGGCGCGGCGCGGCAAAGGCGAGAGGGGCTACAGCCCCTGCCACGGATGCCTTGCAAAAAGCGGATGTCCCCAATATACTACGAACACCGTGGGGCGAGCAGCTGGTTCAGTAGGTAGCCGCGAAGCCGGGTAACCCCACGAGTACTCCGGGAGGCCCCAGGAGGACATCGTGAAGATACTCGTCACCGGCGGCGCCGGTTTCATTGGCTCGCACGTGGCCGAGGCCTATGCCAAGGCAGGTCACGACGTGGTCGTCGTCGACGACCTATCCACCGGCAAGGCCGAGAATCTACCCGCGAACATTCCCCTTCACCGCGTTGACATAAGGTCGGCCAGCCTGCAAGAAGTCTTCGAGACCGAGCGGCCGGAGGTGGTCAACCACCACGCGGCCCAGATGAGCGTCAACGTGTCGGTGCGCGAACCCAGGCGCGACGCGGACATCAATATTTCCGGCTCGCTGAACCTGATCGATTGCTGCCTGCGCTACGACGTCAAGAAGTTCGTCTACATCTCCACCGGTGGCGCCGCCGTGGGTGAGCCCCAGTACCTCCCCGTCGACGAGGGCCATCCGGTCAACCCGCTCTGTCCCTACGGGGTGACCAAGCACACGGTGGAGCACTACCTCTTTCTATACCGCCAGATGACGGGCCTCGATTACACCATCCTGCGCTATCCCAACGTCTACGGCCCGCGCCAAGACCCCCTGGGCGAAGCGGGAGTGATAGCCATTTTTGCCGGCCAGATGCTGCGGGGCGAGCAGGTCCGCATCAACGGGTCGGGCGAACAGGAGCGCGATTACGTGCACGTCTCGGACCTGGCCCGGGCCAACGTCTTCGCGTTGGCGGCCCCGGCCGGCGAGATGTATCACACGGGCTCGGGCATCGGCACCTCCGTCAATCAGCTGTTCACCATGCTGGCCGAAATTACCGGCTACAAGCTTGAGCCTTATCATGGCCCGCCCTTGCCGGGCGAGGTCTTCAAGATCTACCTCGACTCCCGCAAGGTCGAGCGCGACTTGGGCTGGCGGGCGGCGGTCGGACTCGCCGCGGGATTGCGCCAGACCGTGGACTGGTTTCGGTCGAAACAGGCTTAGGAAACCCCATCGCTAGAGAAGCGGACACTGGCAGGTCAACCAAGACGGGCCTCGGGCGGGAGGCGGTTGCTCTCGCGGTGTCACGGTGGGCCCGCCGAACGAAGATCCACGAACGGAGGTGGACTTACATGAAGCTGCTGCGTTTTCTGCGGGATGGCAAGATGGAGCACGGCGTCTTGGAGGGGAAGGCCGTCTACGAGCTGCGAGAGAGGATTACGCCCCCTGGCCGGACCCCGGGGGCGCTGGTGGGCACGCTAGATGAACTCGAGCTGCTGCCCCCCTGCGAGCCGTCCAAGATCATCTGCGCCGGGCACAACTACCCCTGGGGGGAGAACCCGAGTAAGTCGCCGGAACCCAAGATGTTCTTCAAGCCGCCGACCACGCTCATCGGTTCGGGCGGGGCCGTCGTCTACCCCTCGCAGTCCGACCGGATGATTTACGAGATCGAGCTGGTGGTGGTCATCGGCAAGATGGCCCGCAACGTCCCGGCGGAGGAGGCCCGCGACTACATCCTCGGCTACACCTGCGCCAACGACGTGACGGCCTACGACCTCTTCCTCCGTGACGGGAACACCTTCCGAGCCAAGAGCTTCGAAACGTTCTGCCCGCTGGGGCCTGTCATCACGACCGAACTCGACACTAAGGACCTGCCCATAATGTGCCGCATCAACGGGGAGACGCGCCTCAGCGGCTCCACCAAGGGCATGTACTTCAGCTGCGAGGAGTTGCTT
>JAJZQK010000342.1 GCA_021847625.1 Chloroflexota bacterium | reverse complement strand
ACGTTCTTGCGAAGCGTAGGCCTGGCCCAGCTGATGATGCAGTGCGGCATGTTTGTGGCAGCGGAGGCTTTCCGTGCCAACGTCTGTGATGCGATCTTCACCCACTACAAGCGGGAAGAGGATCCCACAATGAGTAGCGGGAAGCTGGACGAAGAGCTACGCAGGATGAGCGAGATCGCCGACCGTGTAACCCCAGACTGCATATTGCTGTTCAATGAGTCGTTCTCGGCGACGAATGAAAGAGAAGGCTCAGAGATCGCGAGCTCGATAGTCCGGGCGCTGTTGGAGGCAGGCATCAAGGTCTTCTTCGTGACCCATTCCTTTGAGTTGGCGCACGGGTTTTGCGTCGAGGGAATGGACGCCGCTCTCTTCTTGCGGGCGGAAAGGCAGGCCGACGGGAGACGAACCTTTAGGCTGGTCGAGGGCGAACCGCTGCCGACTAGCTACGGAGAGGACTTGTACAAGCGTATCTTCGGGGAAGTCTCCGATGTCGAGCCGGCCGCAGCTCGGGCGTGAGCCCAGGAGAGTCATTGTGTGGGAGCCACCAGCGTCGCTCCCAAGGTCGTGAAGGATGCTTACTTCGGGTGGCCCTCGCCGTCTCTGCAGAGATGCGCAAGAGGAGGCGCCGATGGGGATCAGAATCAGCCCTAACACCAGGGCAGCCGGCCCAAGGAGGAACGTGAGGATGCCGGTGTAGGGATTGGCGATGGCCTCGGTGACGCCCAGGACCAGCAGCGCCAGGATGATGACGAGAGAGAAGACCGCGATGGTGCCGCCCAGGAGGCTGATGGGATTGAGCAGGGCCGGTGGGAGCTTACGTTGCATATGAGTACCTCATGGGATGTCCGAAAGGATGCGCGTTGCGAATCGGTCCAGTGGATAGGACCGCAGATAGTCGGCTATCCACGCCTCGCGCCGCGCCGCGCCCCACCCCGCCGCGCATATGATGGCCAGAGGGCTTCCTGGTTGGGAAGCCCTCTGGGATACTGGTATACCAGGCCAGCAGCCAAGGTGAGCGATACCCACCGTTAGGCTGGTCCGGCTGCTACCGGGCGAAGACGAGCTTGCTCGCGGGCACCTCGGCATGGGCGCTCTCGCCGGGCTGGCGAGTCTTGATGTACATGTCGAAATCGTACTGCCCGGCGGGATCGAACTTCACGTCATCCCAGTGCCCCGTGTCCATCTTCCGGGCGAACTCGACCGTCCAGACGCCGTTCATCCACGCGCCCTTGGCCTGGATGTCATTCCAGCTCGGGCCGGAGGGTGCGCTCAGGATGCGGCCAGGGATCTGGGTGAACATCGGCACCTTGTTGCCGGTTTCGTCGATGAGGGTGCCGTCGGCATCGGCCTTCACGATCTTGTTGGCCATGCCCGAATCGATCTCGGACTGGAGCAGGAAGCGGGGATCGCCCACGGCAACGCTGCCGGTGCCGGAGTAGGGCTTCCAGTAGAGGGGCACCTCGCGGTCGCCCAGCTTCTGGACGTTGTCCACGTAGCCCCGGTTGCCGCCCGAGCCTTCGTCTCTGGTGAAGCCCCCGGCGGGGTCGGCGTTCTCGTCGTCGCTCAGGCGGAAGTCGCGGGCCCAGCCCATGGGGTTGGCGCGAGCTGAGCTGAACTGCCAGTAATCGAGGGTGGTGCCCTTGGGGGCCACCATCTTCTCCCCGTGGCAGGTCTGGGTGCAGCCGACCCTATCGTAATTGGGAAGGTTTATGTTGAAGAAGAACCCCATCTCGTCTTCGTCGCCGAAGTCGTCCTCGATCCGCCCCCACGCCTTCTTCGAGGCGTCGTAGGCCCAGTTGCTTCTCTCCACTTGGTAGTTGGAGTCCGGGTACTGGGCGAGGAGGTAAACCTTATCCCCATCGTAAACGGACTTCAGGGTGATGTTGAACTTGGGGATGCCAAAGGTCGCGACCGGGACCTCCAAAGCCGGCGCTTTGGCCCATGCCGCGTCGTTGCCGTTGCCGTCGATGACGGGTCCTGCATCAACCCGGGCCGAGGTAAGGGTCGGGTTGCCGGCTGGGGCTGGAACGCCGGCGGGTGCCTCGCTCGGGGCCGCGGGTATCGGCCACACGTAGCCTCCGGCCTTGAATGCCTCGCCTGTTGCGTTCAGGGCGGGGATGGCAGAGTGGCAGGTGGTGCAAGGCTGCCCGGTCTTTGCCGCGTAGTCCGTGGTCGCCCCCGCGGGGATGGCAACCACCGCCAGCCCCACCAGCGCGGCGATTGCTGTCAAGAGTCGAGTTACCTTCATGGGAACCTCCTCTTCAGATTTCCTTCGGTTTAGCTCCATCCTAGCCGTCACACCGCGGACGGTTCTATGGTGAACGAAACGGAATGGCTCGGTTCTGGCCGCTACACCTCCTTCGAAAGCGATCCTCGGCCGAAGATGGCAGGAAGCACCCTCAAGCCGCCCCACTGGGAGGGCGCGAGGGCAGCTTGAGAGCGCCCGAAAGCTGGAATGAACAAGGGAGTCGCTGCGGATCTATCACGATGTTTGGATGGAACGCAGCCCAGTGTGCCTGGCGCAAACCTGCCTACCGCCCATGCCAGCCCGCCGAGAAGCAAACCCGTCCATATGGAACCTCACCCGCCGAGGTCCCGCAACGAAGTAAACACGCGTTTCTCAGTAGGTGGAAATACCTACCCGCGATAGGTGGTTGCATCGCTGGAAAGTTAGCCAGGGGTGATACAATAGGCCGCACTATGGAAACAATCCGTACCGTACTCGGGGATGACCATACGCTGGTGCGTGAGGGCACGCGGCGCATCCTCGAACAGCATGCCGATCTCAGCGTCGTGGGCGAGGCCGGCGATGGGCAGGCGGCGCTGGAACTGGTGAAGCGTCTCAGGCCGGATGTGCTGATCCTGGACATCCGCATGCCCAAGCTCAGCGGCGTCGAAGTCGTCCGCTCTATGAAGCAGGACGGCCTCGACACCAGGGTGTTGGTCTTGACGGCTTACGACGATGATGACTACATCCTCGCCTTGATGGAGGCCGGCGCCTCGGGCTACATGCTGAAGACCGCCCGAGCCGGCGAGCTGGTGGATGCTGTGCGAAGGATTCACGAGGGGGAGCCGGTCCTCCATCCCTCCATCGCGGTGAAAGTGGCTCGCCTCTGGAACCGTCGCCAGGTCTCAGTGCACCAGGACGCTCCGGGGCAGCTCAGCCCGCGAGAGCGGGAGGTGCTCGAACTTGCCGGCAAGGGTCTCCGGAACAAGATGATCGCGGGTAAGCTGGGCATCAGCATGCGCACCGTCGAGGGACACTTCAACAGCATCCTGGCGAAGCTGGGCGTTTCCTCGCGTCTGGAAGCTGTGCTCTACGCGGTCTCCCATGGTTGGATAGCGCTGGAAGAGAGCAAGGATCAGAGTTGAACGGAGCAGGCATCAAGGTGATGCAGCCGGCGCCAGGCTCCTTCAAGTTCAACCCCTTCTCCTGGGTTGAAAGAGGGAGGTCTTGGATGCATCTCTTCTGCCCCAGGATCCGGGAGAGGCGCTTCTGGGCTGTCCAAGGTCTCGTCGTGGCAGTTGCCGGTCTCCACCTCCTTGCCGAGAGCCTGGGACTCTGGGAGAGTTGGCGGGTCTCGGATTCCAGCTTTACTTTCATTCCGATCACCCTCCTGTACATCCCCGTGGTGTATGCCGCGCTCAACTTTGGCTTCGCCGGCTCGATGGCGACCGCCCTGCTGTGCATTGTCATCACCTTGCCCATGCCGGTGCTGTTCCAGCAGGGACTTTCGGCTGCGGCCGAGATCTTTCAACTGGTCATCGTCGCAGGAGTTGCGACCTTTGTTGGATACCGGGTCGACCGGGAACAGGACGCCCGACAGCATGCCGAAGCCGCCAGCGCCGCGTCCAGAGCCTCCGAGGTGAAGTACCGGGGTCTGTTCGAGTCCAGCCGGCTTCCCATCCTGGTGACAGATCCGGCCGGTGCGATCTTCGAGGCAAACCCGGCTGCTGGTGCCCTCTTTGGGAAGGATCCAGCCGACCTGCGCGACACGGTCCTCGCCGATCTTGTTGAACCGGCTGGGAGCAGGAGGTTGTTCGACCTGGCTCACGACGGTAGGCGGCAGGGGGAGTGCCTCACCCTGGCCCGAACCGATGGTTCCCTAGTCTACCTCGAGCCGACGCTCACCCGGATCGGCGATAGCCAGGGCAACCCCGTGATCGAGATCCAGCTCAGAGACGTCACCGAGGAACGGCAGCAGCGGGCTGGACTGACGGCCTTCGCAGCGCACATCATCCGAGCGCAGGAGGAGGAGCGCCGCCGGATCGCCCAGGAGCTTCACGACGAGAGCGTCCAGCAGTTGATCCTGTTGTGCCGGCAACTGGACCTGATCGAGTGGGTCGGGGCGCCGCTGTCGCCCCTCGTCCTCGGCGAGTTGCGCGCGGCGCGAAAGACCGCCGAGACGGTCGCCGAGGGGCTGCGGGACTTCGCCCGAGCCCTCCGTCCCCCAACCCTGGACGATCTGGGTCTGGTGACCAGCATTCGTAGACTGCTGGTGGACTTCGCCGAACGGGCCAAGATCCACGGCGAGGTGACCATAGTGGGGGAGGAGCGGCGCTTGGCGCCGGAGCTCGAACTGTGCCTGTTCCGCATAGCCCAGGAGGCTCTCCGCAACGTGGAGCGTCATGCGGCAGCCTCGCACGTGGGCGTGAGGATGGTCTTCTCTGAATGCAGAGTCGGGCTGGAAGTGATGGACAACGGCATCGGTTTCAGCTTGCCCACCGCCTCCGACTTCGCCGCTGGCGGTCACCTCGGACTTCTCGGGATGAGGGAGCGGGCCGAGTCGCTGGGCGGCACCCTGCAGATCACCTCCGATCGGCAGGATGGCACGAGGGTTACCGTTCTCACTCCCCTGGGAGATGCCGACTGCCTGGGAGGTGACCCGCTCGAT
>JAJZQK010000341.1 GCA_021847625.1 Chloroflexota bacterium | reverse complement strand
CCAAGGATACCCTGTTCGCTCGATAGCCGGCCTACGGGGGTTGTCGTGACCCCCAACACGGACTGTTCTCAGTGCCCAACATACTACACGGGGAGCCGGCCGACTTGTTTGACAGGCGGAGGGCTGTCATTGACGACACGCTGGTCCAGGACGATAGTTCGGTGCACGTGTAGGACCACGACCCTACATCCGGCCGTAAGCGCTGCTACGCCCCAGCGAGAGGACGGGACCAGGCTCACCATTTCGTTCATTCACTGAGTTCACGGAGGATATCACTGTGAGAGTCGTAGCGAAGACCGTATCAGTCATCGTCATGGTTGTGAGCGCGGTCCTGCTCTTCTTCCTGCTCATCGGTGTAGGCGGCTTGTGGTGGGGGCGAGGGCAGGCGGTCCAGACCGTCACCAATCTGACCGAACAGGCCAGCTCCAGTTTGGATCGCTTGCAGGAGGGTGTCGCCAAGACAGACCAGCAAGTCCAGCAGAGCAAGGCAACGGTCGATCAGCTTTCGACCCAAATCAAGAACGCGGGCGGCTCGGCTGGGCAGACCAGTGCGGCACTCTCTGCCGCCGAAGGCACCTTCAACAACCTGTCTTCTTCGGTACAGCAGCAGGCCCAACGCGCGAAGGACCTGCAAGATAGCAACACTGCCATTGGTCAAGTCCTCGCCTTGACCCAGTCCGTATCCGGCAGCTCCGACAGCCAGCTAGCCGACATAGCTAACGCGACCGTCGAGAAGACCACGGCGCTACAGCAAACGGTGGCCGATGTCCAGCAAGAGATCACAAATGCAAAGTCCGTCGCTGCCGACCAGGTCGCGGGTCGACTAACCGACCCGCTTGACAATGCGAGCAGTAAGCTAGGTGGGTTGAGCGGCGACCTTGAACAGATCTCTCAACGCATCGACACGGCACAGGCGAATCTGCTGACCCTGCGTGGCAACACTATCACGGCGATCACGCTCATTACAGTTGGCCTGACGTTCGCTCTTTTGTGGGCGTCGCTGGCCCAACTGGGCCTGTTCCTCCACGCATATGGCGTGTTCAATAGGCGCGACCCGCTGGCAGGCTGGCACGACAGTCCTGAGGCGTAAGCACACCAAGCTTCTGTACCCTGGAGGCTCTGCTGCTGAAATGTCGCGATCCTACGGTACGCGCAAGCGATCTCTGCAATTGGCTACCTTCAGGAACAGGGGTTAAGAAGGTAGGCGCCTCCCGTCGGCCCCGCTAGATTCGCTTTGTCCAGGCGCTGGAGGAAGGTCGGCTTCCTGGCGTGACGGATGCGGAGGTCGGCCAGCCGCGCGGCGAACTCGTTCATCTTGTCTGCCCGGACGGCCAGGTCGCGGAGGTCTCGCAGCTGCTGCACGGCCAAGTCGTACTCCCTCGCCTTCTTGGCCTCGACGAGCGTCTCGACGCTGCGCCACAGCTCCGCCTCGCGCCCAACTAGACCGTCCAGGTGCCTGGCGCGCTCTCTGGCCGCCTCTCGCTCCTGACGCTCACGCTCCTCCGCCGCGCGGACGGCTTCTTCATGCCGTTGCCTCTCGGCCTGTTCTTCGGCGGCCTTCAGCAACTCCCTGACCGTTCGGCCTCTTGCCAACACGCCGGCAGTCGTGCCATCGGCGCCCGCCTTCGTTCGCTGCAGGCAGTGGGTCAGCTCCGCCTTAACGTGGGTGTCGCCGTCGACTACCAGGCGCAGGAGTAGCGCATCCTTCTCGCCCTCCGGCAGCTCGCGCAGCCAGCGCGCCCAGTCCGACCGCGAGAGCCCGCTGGCGAGCGGCGCACTGCGCTCGGCCGCCACCGCCAGGAGGTCGCGGTCGACTTCTAGGAAATCGACGAGAGCCTCCTGCGCCCCCGACAGATGGGCCAGCCCAGGAGGCACGGGGGGCTCGACTTCGTCGGCCAGCTGCCCGGACTCGCCAGACGGATCGTCCTCATCTTCCTCGTCGTCCTCGAGCCATAGGTCTTGGATGCTACTCAACCAACCGATGTAGAGGGCCCGCAGGTCGCCCGCGGCAAGCTCCGCCCGGAGAGACGCGAGCTGCGGCATCCATTCCTCTCCTTCCTCCCATTCCCCGTCCTCATTCTCCAAGCGGAAGCTGAGGATGACATTCTCCCCCTTCACCCACATTGCCAACTGCTCGTCGTTGATATAGGGAGAGGCCACATCCCCGGCCAGCAGATTCTTGGGCAGCCGCAGCATGAGCCAGTGGGTCCCCCAGTTCGCCACGTAGACGAAGGCGTCGAAGTACTTCTCCATCAGCACTTCGGGGTCGCCCTTGAAGTCGCCGTAGTTGTAGACGTTCTGGAACCGGCTGGGGGTAATGCTGGCGCGGCTGGAGAGCGCGCGCAGCTCGGCCATCTGCTCTTTCGTCAACGCTCGGTCCATCGCCAGGAACTCGTAGTACTGGTACTCGCTCATCGGCCATTCTCCTATCGAGGGCGCTTTACTCTCTCAGCCTGGCAGGTATGGGATAAGCCCCTTCCAAACCACATCCTCTTGGATACAACGGAGAGCACGCCGCACGTCGCCGACCAACCCGTCGACCACCTTCAGCCAAGTCAGTGGGTTCTCGTCCAACTGGCTTGGTCCGAACCAGCGGTGATGCGTTTTCCCCAGATTATACCGCACCATCGCTACAGCGACATCACGGCGATCGCAAACCAATGTAGTGTAATCAGCAATGCCCCACGCTATAATGCGAGCATGGCCGAGCCTACTGCTGCTTGCTAGCAGTGCAAACAGACGCCCTACCGGCAAAGAGGCGGTCGTCCGTACCGTGAAATGGGCGCCGCCCATCTTGGGGACCAGGGACCGGCGAAGCAGCCAAGACGGAGGGGGACAGGATATGCGCGAGTCGCTTCGTTCCATGAGCGCGTCGATGCTACCGGAGGCCAGAACGCAGCTGAGGGACTTGCAGTCAAGCTCGCTCCGGCTATTCGTAACTACGGCCGCCGTGGGCTATCTCATCTGGTATCTTTGCGGCTCGTTCTTCGCCCCGGCACAGCACTTCTCGGTCTTCCTCGTCATCGCACCCGTGCTCACTACATCCTACTTGCTTTCGAAATCAAACGCTCGACTCGCGGCTTGGTGCCTAGTGCTAGGTGGTTCAGCCGCCACATCTTGGGCTGTGTATGTGCTGCGAATGCCGGAGCTCACGTTCTTCCATATGGTGATTGCGCTGGTCGCCACCCTTGTCATACATCCTCTGGGCGGGTTGGTCGTCGCCGGGCTTGCCGTTACCCAGACTATCGGGATTGCATTGCTGAAGCCTGATCTTGTCGGGGCTGCGCAGGTTTGGCAAACAGGGGTCTATTCCCTCCTGGCAGTTGGCGCCGCCTGGACCCTGGTCCATCGTCTCTACTTGGTCCTTCAGTGGTATGCCGATAGCTACGTGGAAGCCGATCGCAAGACGCAAGAGGCGCGCGAGCACCGGGCAGAACTAGTCGAGGCCCGTAAGCAACTCAGCGAGGCTTATCGCCGGCTGGAGAGGGCCAATGCCGCCCTAACCTTTGCCTGGCGGGTCGCCGACACGGCAGAGCGTTCAAAGACCGAGTTTGTGACGAACATAAGTCACGAGCTGCGGACTCCGCTGAACCTCATCGTCGGCTACAGCGAGATGATGATGACCTCACCGGCCAGCTACGGCGGGGAGGTCCTTCCGCTTGCCTATCGAGGTGACCTCAATGCCATTTACCGCGGCGCTCAACACCTACTAGCACTGACGGAAGATGTTCTCGACCTGGCCCGGTTCGAGACGGGACACCTTAGCCTTGCCCGTGAGCCGGTTGACCTTGGGCAGGTTGTCGCCGATGCGACCGCCCTAGTGCGCGAGTACATCGAGTCCAAGGGTCTGCAACTCCAGCTAACCGTTACGCCTGATCTGCCGACACTTATGCTTGATCGCCTGCGCATCAGGCAGGTAATGTTAAACCTCCTCACCAACGCGGCGAGGTTCACGGAGCACGGCCATGTCTCGGTGCGGGTAGTACGCCACGAAAAGGGCGTCCAAGTCATCATTGCCGACACCGGCCCCGGCATTGCGGCCGACAGGCTAGCTGGAATGTTCAACCGCTTCGTCACGCAGGACCTCCCAAGACAGGAGTGGCGCGGGGGCGTGGGTCTCGGACTCCCGCTCAGCAAGCAGTTCGTCGAACTTCACGGGGGCGAACTCGGGGCCGAAAGCACGGTCGGCATTGGCACGAAGATTTGGTTTACCATACCGACGGTGCATGGCGATGGTCAGGCGGCCAAACCTGCGGGCAGAAAGCCCGCCCCATGGTACGCACTAAAGGATGAGCAAGTGCTAGTTCTCCTGCACTCCGACCCGGCGCTGGCCAGGGTGCTGCAGAGGCATCTCGACGGCTTCCGGGTGGAATCAGCAGATACGCTGGCAGAGGCAGTAGCCAGGGCTCTGGTTGAGAAGGCCCTGGCGATAGTGGCCGACATCGATGATTATGAAGAGGGTGAAACAGGGTCGGTACCGGTTGTGCTCTGCCCCCTGCCGGACCCGGTTAGACTCAGGGCTCGCCTAGGGGTAGCCGACTACCTCACAAAGCCGATAAGCCGGGCTGCCCTTCTGCAGGCCATCGACGCCTTGGGCAAGCCTATCGAGCGCATCGTCATCGCCGACGACGACCAGCGGTTCGTCCGTTTCGTCGAACGAACGCTCCGCTCACACTGGCCGGACCTCGCCATCGCCTCGGCCTTCAGTGGTGACGAGGCTCTGTCCAAAGTGAGGGCTACTAAGCCAGACCTTCTTTTGCTCGATCTGAGTATGCACGGCCTGGACGGGATGGGCGTTCTCAGCGCACTAGGGCAAGACGCCGCACTCGACAAGACCGCAGTAATGATTCTATCAGCCCAGCAGGAATCGGAAGGTGGCACGCCTATTGGTCGGGAGTTTCG
>JAJZQK010000340.1 GCA_021847625.1 Chloroflexota bacterium | reverse complement strand
ATCACCTCTATACCTTGTTTTTTGGATGCGGCCTTGCAGACCGCCTCCAGGTCATCTCCGATTACCCCCACAATACACGTGGAGTACACCAGTACCAGCCTGGGATGATATTTTTCAACCAGTTCATCAATGGCCAGGGCAAGCTTTTTTTCACCGCCAAAAATGACATCTTCCTCTTTCAGGTCGGTGGAAAAACTGAAGCGGTACAGATCCGACCCGCTGGTGAGGCTCCCCCGGATATCCCAGGTATAGCTGGAACATCCGATGGGGCCGTGAACCAGGTGGACGGCGTCGGTGATGGGATTTAAAACAACCCTGGCCCCGCAGTATACGCACGCCCTCTGGCTTACACATCCGGCCAGGCTGTCGGCATCGCATTTTAGATTTTTTTTCTGCTTGCCCTTGGTCATGATAAAATCTTTACGCTCTTCAAATACCAGGTCTGCTACTTTAGCCGGCGGCATGTTTCATCCCATCTTTCCGTAAAATGTGGTTTCTACATAACCAGTTCAAAGTCTTCTTCGGCGGCGTCCCGGTCCGCTCTGTCCAGAAGGGCGCCGCTAATCATTTCCACCAGACGCATGGCCCCTCTGTAGCCCACTATGGGTAAATAGCTGTGCACACTCCTGTCCAGAATGGGGAAACCCACGCGCACAAAGGGTATGTCCTCAGCCCTGGCTATGTATTTCCCGTAAGTGTTTCCAATTAAAAGGTCTACCGGCTCATTTTTAATCCACTGGTGAAGATCGAACAGGTCCCCTCCGGCCTTTGCCTTGCCGTCTATCCCGGGCAGCGTCGGCACCTCCCCGATCAGGGCCTCGGGGATGGGGAAGACCGGTCCGTAGAGCATGTTGAACCGCTGCGCGGTTTCCCGGGTGACCTCGACGTGGGAGGTCTGATCCTTCCCCACGGGTACCAAATTGGCCCGTACCATGAGTATGTCGGCGGCCTGCAGCACCGGGTAAGACAAGAGGCCCAAAGAGGCTGTCTCGATGCGCAGGTCACGCATCACCTCCTTGAGCGTGGGGACACGCTGGAGGCGCGGAACCGACGTCAACATAGCAAAGATTGTGAAGAGCTCGGTCACCTCCGGCACGAGCGACTGCACGTAGATCGTACTCCGCCGGGGGTCGATGCCGACGGAGAGGTAATCGAGGATCAGCTCCCGGATGTTGTCCTTGATCTCCTCGAGGTGCTCGTTCCTGGTCGTGAGGACGTGGAGGTCGGCGATGATAAAGAAGCACTCGTAGTCGTCCTGCAAACGGACGCGGTTCTGCAGGCTGCCCACGTAGTGTCCGAGGTGGAGCCTGCCCGTTGGCCTGTCGCCGGTCAGTATCCGCTGTCGCTGCATATCGTAGCCCTCTGGTAGTGCTTGGCGTTCAGCCAAGACGTTTGCTCTGCAAAGCAGCAGGTCGCGCGCCACGGTCGGGGCGACGGCGCCGGTTCGGGGTAGCCGTCGCCGATTGGTGGTATGGCTCGTGCAGAGCTGAAGCCGGCAGATGCGTCGGATTGCGGGATACTTCCCCGACGAGCCAGAGCAACTGCCGGATTCTGGACAAGGGAACAGGAGGCAGGCGAATGCCAGGTTTCGGAATGAATCCAGGTGAACCGTCGATGGGCAACGAGGCCGACCGGGAGCTTACGAAGCGGGTGCGGCGGGCGCTGGGGGACAGTCTTGAGCTACAGCGCCACCCGATAAACGTATCCGCCCACGACGGCGTGGTGGAGCTCAGTGGGGAGGTCCCCTCGGCCGGTCTGCGCCAGTTGGCCGAGGAACTGGCCATATCGGCGCCCGGCGTCCGCGAGATCAGAAACCACATTCTCGTCGAGGGTGAGAGAGACTAGAACGGACGACGACATCCCCCGCCGGGAGGCGTAGCTCGGCGGGGGAATCGTTTTCAGTACCCAGGGTTGAGATTCGCATGGGGATTGCCCTCCATTCGTCTCCAGCAGTGACCGCCGTGCGGCTGGGCGCCACGGGCGAGAACGCTGTGCCCGGGCCCTGCCTACTTCACCAAAGTGGTCTATTGCTTCTTGGGAGCCTCGGCTACCAGCTCGTGTAGGTACTCGCAGAAATCCTTGGCGATCTCCGGGCGCTTGAGCGCCATCTCCACGGTGGCCTTGAGGAACCCGATCTTGGCCCCGGCGTCGTAGCGCCGGCCGACGAATTCGTAGGCGTAGATTGGTTCTTCCTGTAACAGCGCCTTCAGGCCGTCCGTGAGCTGGATCTCGTTCCCCTTACCCGGCTTCGTCTTCTCGAGAAGGTCGAAGACCCTTGGCGATAAGATATAGCGGCCGACAATGCCGAGGTTCGACGGGGCGTCCTCCGGCTCTGGCTTCTCCACGAGGTCGCTTACCTTGTAGACCCGATCGGCCACCTTCTCCCCGGCGATGATGCCGTAGGAGCTGATCTGCTCGCGGGGCACGCGCTCGACGGCAAGGATGCTGCCTCCGTACTCGGCATGGATGGCCTTCATTTGGGCTAGGCAAGGGACCTCGGAGTCGATGATATCGTCGCTGAGGATCACGCCGAAGGGCTCGTCACCCACCAGGTCATGGGTGATCCACACGGCGTGGCCCAGCCCCAACTGCTCCTTCTGGCGCACGTAGTAGATGTCTGCCAGCTCGGAAATGGCGTGCACCTGTTCTAGTAGCTCGTGCAAGCCTTTCTCGGCCAGGGCGTGCTCTAGCTCGAACGAGATGTCGAAGTGGTCTTCGATCGCGCGCTTGCCCATCGCCGTGACGATGATTATCTGCTTGGCGCTCGAATGTACTGCTTCCTCCACACCATACTGAATGATGGGCTTGTCCACCAAGGGGAGCATCTCCTTGGGTTGGGCTTTGGTCGCGGGTAGGAAGCGGGTTCCCCAACCCGCGGCGGGAAAGACTACTTTACGAATGTTCACTGTCGACATTACCCCCAGTGTCTCTGTGACGGCGCCGTCGTTCGTGTCTGGAGTATACCTGGTTCCATAAGAGGCCCAGCCTCGCCCCCGGTCTTGGGGCAGGGGCGGCCTGGCGGTCCTCTTCGACTGCGGCAGGCTCCTGTTCTTGAATCTCTTCGGTACGGCCCCTTTGATAGAAGAATACAGCCATAGCGCTGATCACGGCCGCGACCGGCACGCCGAATATCGCTCCGGCAATCCCGGCGAGCTTTGCCCCGACTAGGATGGCAAGCAGCACTAGAAGGGGGTGAATCCCCACGGCCTGGCTCATCACCCTAGGCGCTACGACATTGAACACGATCTGTTGGAGGATAAACAGGGCGACACCCACGCCGATAACAAGGCTGAGCGGTCCCTGCGTGGCCGCCAATATGATGGGCGGGGCGATGGCGATGAACGGCCCGAAGAACGGTATCGCCATCGCCAAGGCGGCAATCAGGCCCGCGAGTAGCACGAAGTCCAGGCCGGCGACGGTCATGACTATCACCGTGCCCACGGAGTAGATGACCGACTGTAAGAGCTGCCCACGCAGGAAGCCGCCGAATGAGTGGTCGATACTCTCCATCAGGTAACGCGCGCCTTCCTTGTGCTCCGCTGGGACCACACGCAGGGTCCGATCGGCTATGCGTTCGCCGTCAAGCGTGAGGTAGAACGAAACCACAAGGACGAGCGCCAGCCCGAGCATCGCCGACGCCACGCCTGCCGCCAAGCCTATCGCGTTCTGCAGCAGCCCCGTGACGACCTGCTGCAGCTGCGCTATCAGGTCCCTCTGTCCGAGGATGCTGGACCAGTTCTCCATCCGTATTGGCTCCGGTAAGGTTCCTTGAATGCTTTGATACCACAGCGTCAGGTCCTGTAACCATGCCGGAATTGCCACCGCCAAGCGGGCGAGCTGTGTTATCAACGGGGGGAAGAGTACGATACTCAGGATCACGACGATGCCAAAGAAGACAAGGTACACCCCGGCGACGCTGAGCGACCACGGCACACGGTAGCGGAGGTGGATCTGCCTGGCCAAGGGCCGGAGCACGAAGGCAAGCAGCCAGGCGACGATGAAGAGGACGATGACGTCACCAAAGCGCAGGGCAATATCCCACAGCAGACCCGCTACATGGAGGCCCGCGGCGATGACCAGAAGGACTATGAGGGCTCGAAGCCAGGGATTCTTCTCTAGCATCAGCTCCGCCTTGGCAATGTTGCTGACACTATTCTACAATAGCGGCAGCTGGCGGGCAAGCCTACTTGCAGGCCAAACAAGCGATCAAGGGTTCAGCGTGCGTTGTCGTTGCAATCATAGCTCGCTCGGGGTTTGCTCGATTCGGGCCGAATGATGGGGCGAAGGGAAGGCTCCGCAGAGGAGGGCTGGGGCGGATGGCTAGGACGAGGATCATCGTGAACCCGGTGGCCGGCAACGGCCGCTCCGCGAAGAAATGGGAGCGGCTGGAGGCGTTGCTGCGCGAGGAGGGCCTAGAATTCGACGCGGCGCTTACCGGGGGGCGCGGGGACGCGACACGCCTGGCGGCCGAGGCGGTGGAGGAAGGCTGCAATCTAGTGGTAGCCGTGGGCGGGGACGGCACGGCCAGCGAGGTGGCAAACGGCTTGATGGCCGCGACGTCGGCCAACCCGGGGGACGTGAGGATGGGGATGGTGCCTACCGGGAGGGGAGTCGACTTTTGCCGGACAGTCGGCATCCCGGTCGACTGCGCGGAGGCCGCCAGGCGGCTGTTGAGCGATCGAGTTGTGAGGCTGGACGTCGGTGAGATGCACTACATCTCGCTTGGCAAGCCCGAGTCCAGGTACTTCATCAACTTCGCGGGCCTTGGCTTCGACGTCGAGGTCACACGCCGGGCGAATTCGATAGCGCCGCGGGGAGGCGGGACGGTCCCCTACCTATCGGCCGTTTTCCTCTCTCTCTTCTCCTATCGCAACAAGCGTGTGGAAATGGTCTTCGATGGAAAGGTC
>JAJZQK010000339.1 GCA_021847625.1 Chloroflexota bacterium | reverse complement strand
GTCGCGTAGCACCGTCCGCCGCAGGTTGATCTCCTCCACCAGCCCGCTGACCCCGGCCACTGTCACGACGTCGCCCTTGCCATACTGGTTCTCGAGGATCAGGAACAACCCGGCCAGGTAGTCCTTGACGAGCGTCTGCGCCCCCAGGCCGAGGGCGATGCCGACGACACCGGCGCTGGCGAGGATCGGCGCGATGTCTATGAACTGGGACAAGGCGGTCACGATGGCCACGGTCCACACGACGACGACGGCAGTCCTGCCAATGGCCCGACCAAGCGTTTGGTAACGCTTCGTAAGCTCGCCGATGTTGGGCTCGTTTCGGGTGCGGGCCCGCTCTATTGCCGCCGCTACCGTGCTCGACTCCAACCTGCCGATTAGCGAACAGGCAACAAGCGTCAGCCCCAGAATCACGACCAATGCGGTCGCCTTGCCTAGCAGGTTGACCCCATCGGCAAAGATAGCATTCGTATTGAGCCACTCCGGCATCAACCACCCCCAGGGACTTTTGGCCATTATAGCCAGGCCCGAGGCCGGCAGTCAACCGCCCCACCAGGGGCAAAGAGCCATTCTCGTCGCCGACGAAACGGCTGGGGCCGGCGGCTCAGCGGAATTGGGCGGAGAGTATGGCAAGGGGAGGCCCAGCTTACGAGCTGGGCCTCCCCGACTATGGTTTGTCAATTGTCCGGAGTATCAGGTCTGCCGACTAACTCGCCTTCTTTCGGCGCTCCTCGTCGGTCAAATCCTTGTCCACATCGGTGTCCACGTCGCCCTTTGCTAACTGGCATCGTTTCGACGTGACGCGCCCCGTTTCCGCCTCGACGTAGTACGTCAAGTCGTGGCCGTCGCTATTGCAGGCACGTCGTATGCCATCCCGGGACGAATCCGCGGCCCTTGGGCGATGATCGCGGCGGTGTTGGGGAGGAACCACGTTTTGGGGGGCCGAGCCGCTGTCAAGGTAACGGCCTGCTAGGCTGTTGGTCCAAGGCCGGGGATCCGGGAGGGCCATCGGCCAGATTGCTGGTTCCCAGGGACCAGCGCCCTCGGCCGGGCACAAATCCTGCACCCTAGCCGTATGTCGTCTCCAAGCTGAGGAATCGACCTCTGAACCGTTAGTACAGAAAGGAGGTCAGCTATGCCGCCACCCGAACGTTTTGGTCTGCCCGACCGTTACGATACCATTGGAAGCGACCGCCTCTCGGCATTCGTCTTCTTCCTTACCTTCGCTCTAGTTGCAGGAACGGTGGTCTTCTTTGCCCTCGGTTCCGGCTGGGGCTTCCCGGAGATGCCAGGCCTTATTCCGGCCCCAACCCGTGACAACAGCCTGTTTCCCTCCGCGCAGGCAACCGCCGAACCAACGGCAGAACCGACCGCATCGTCGGTGATGCCGACGCAGACGCCCACGCCGACCCCACAACCGACGCCCGCGCAGACGGTCTACGTCGTCGGCAACACCGGCGGCGATGGGGGCGTCTGGCTGCGACGGTCGCCAAACCTGAGCGACAAGATGCTCATCTGGCACGACGGAAACCGCATGGAGAGGATTGGCCCCGACGTCAACGCGGGGGGCATGGTCTGGATTCACGTGCGCGACCCACGGGGGAACGAAGGGTACATCCCCGCCCAATGGTTGATTCCGGTGAGCTAGGGCCACGGCGGGCGCGCTTCGTAGCACGCGGCGGCGAGGATTCTCGCCGCCGCGTCTATTCTCGTATGGATAAGGAACCCCCGGCACCGAGGGGCGAGCGACGGCAAAGCTATACCGTTGCCATCGCCGCCCGGACATCTCCAGGATTCAGGCGGTCCGTTCGCGCCGCCCCACCGCGCGGGAAGGCTTGCCGGCGTCTTGCCCGCTCGCGAGGCCGAGGACGACGTCCACGCTGCGGAGCAAGTCCGCGATGTCGAAGGGCTTGGCGAGGAAGCCACGCACCGGTGGGCCACCGAGCTCACGGGGAGCGTTGGCGCTGAGGACGAGAACGGCCAGTTCCTCCCCGCCGGGCGTATGCCGGAGCCAACGCAGAACTTCCCTGCCCGTCAGGCGCGGCAGCTTGAGGTCAAGGAGTATCAGGTCTGGCCGCTCGCGCTGCAGCAGCTCGATGGCCTCCAGGCCATCCTTGGCCTCGACCGCTCTGTAGCCCTCCGCGTCCAGCACGCCCGCCAGAAGGGCGCGGATGGCCTCGTCGTCGTCGACGACCATGATTACCGGCCGCGCCCACGCCGATTCTACTCTCGCTTCGGTTGATAGTCCTGCCCTCATCGACGACCCTCCAGTGCAACCACGCCGAGGCGGAGAACGGAGAGTGCCCCTCTTCCACGATTCCAATGGCCGATACCTAACGGCACTACTCATGCAAGAGCTATGCCCTCGTCTCTCCGGGAACACCCCGGCCTTGCGGCCAACGTTATGACAAACCAAGCGGAGGCCGGGCCACCCCCAGCGCCTTGACGCTAGCGCCTACTTTCACTTAGCATTGAACTGATGCAAGTACGCACGATTGTCTTTACCGTTTCCATAGCGTTCATCGCTGCCCTTGCCGGGACCGGCTGCGGGCACCTACCGCTGCTGGATCGCCAGGAGAGCGCCACGGCGGTTCCTACCGTTCCGGTTGCGAGGAGCCTTGCCACCGCCACCCCGACCCCCACGCTCACACCCACGCCGACGCCGACCACCACACCCACCCCCGCCCAGGTCGACGAGGCGGCGGCAGAGCAGATGGTGCGCGACTACTTCCAGGCCCTAGACGACGGCGACTACGAGCGTCTGCGCCTCCTGGCGACGGGGCAGGCGGCGGTCGTGTCCGCCGAAATCGCCAGGCAGGTCCAGGAAGCGGAACGAACGAACGGCGTCGCCCTCGACGCAGCGGTAACGTGCTTGGAGATAGTGAACGCCGAGCGCCAGGGCGCGAGCGTGGAGGTCGGCACGGACTTCGGCATCGCGATTAACGCCAGGGCGGGGCCGTTCTCCTTCAAGGTCCGCGAAACGTCCGGGCAAGCAGACTTCCTGGTCGAACCGGTCTCCGGGGAGCCGCGAATCACCGAGATCCGGGGCAATCTGATTGATTAGTGTTGTTCAGGCAGCCGCCGCGGGGTACAATGTTGACGCTTACTAACACCTAGGAGCTGGCGGCTTGGCCGGTCAAGAGCGACAGATACCACGGATCCTCGGCCTCGGCGCGGCCGTCGCCGGGGTGGTGCTTGCCTCGGCCGTGGTCATCGGCTTGAAGCGACCCAAGGCTGGGCCATCTTCCGGCCAGCGTTCCCAGTCCCGGGCATCCTCTTTTCTGCCGGCGACGTTGGGCTTGATGGTGGGCGTCACGCTGTTGATCGCCCCGTTCCTGCCCCTTTCCGGCCCATCGCCGACCCCAATGCCTGCTCCCAGCCCGACCGTCCCCGTGGCCATCGCGGCCACATCGACGCCTGTGCCTTCTACGTCGACGCCGACCGCCCTCGCGACGGCGCCGGGGTCGGCGGTCCCGACGGCGGCGCCAACGCTTACCCCCACGCCGACCCCACGCCCGGCGCCCCCCGCGCGTTTGCGCATACCTAGCGTCGGCATCGACGGGCCAATCATACCGGTAGGCATCAAGCCCAGCGGCGAGCTCGAGGCGCCGCGGGAGGCCCTCCAGGTCGGCTGGTTCGCGGAGGGCGTGCGGCCGGGAGAGCGCGGGAACGCGCTGCTGGACGGACACCTCGATTGGTATCTGCAGGCCGGCATATTCTGGGCGCTGCGAGACGTCAACGCGGGCGACGAGGTGGTGGTCATCGGGCAGGACGGGCACGAATCGCGCTTCCGCGTGGAGTGGAAGAGGCTCTATCCCGTCGAGAACGCTCCCGTCAGCGAGATCTTCGGCCCAACCGAGGAGTCCGCGCTCACGCTCATCACCTGTGGTGGGCAATTCGATCGCTCATCGCAGTCTTACACCCATCGCTGGGTGGTGCGAGCCACCGCCATTTTGCCCACGCCCCCCGCCAACGCCTGGTAACCACCTGGAATTACCTCCAAACCAGCCCCCTGCTCCAACGCTTGGGTACCTAGTAAAGGCAAGCTCTCTGTGGTACCATTAGGCAAGAAGATTCACGAGCCCTTAACTGGAGATTCACTCACTATTCGCCCGATTGTGCCATAATGGGGATGCAGGCGACAGCCTCGACCTAGCCCTTCTGGGCTATCGCATTCACATCCTACGTAACGGAATCATTATCACAGGTAGATTGCTGGCACCGGCCAGCAGATGGAACGCCCTCTTAGTATGATGGGTGGAGGAAAGAAATCATGATCGGTAACCGGAACATTCGAAAGGCGCTCTTGGTGGTAGGCGAGTTGCTGCTCATCGCCGCCCTCGCCGTCAGCTTGGGTGGTGTTGGCTCCCTGCTCGCCGCAAGCGTCACCCCGACTCCTGTCGAGGGTAACCCCAGTTGCCCACGGGAGTTTCTGGAAACGAAACTCGAGGGCGGCACCCTCACGACTGGCAGCCACTCTCTGAACGGCACATCGTCCAGCGTGTCGCTGACCCTGCACGATGCAGAGAAATCATTCGACTGGTCGTCGCCCGATGTCAAGATGAGCATAGTGATCGCCAAGGGCGGGAGAAACGCAAACCGGTATGACTACCGCCCGGACGGCTCGAACGGGGATACCGACCTCAAGGGGCCAGCGGACTGTGGTGGCGGCGACGTACAATGCGGCCTAAGCCACGTGTCGTTCTGCTACGTATTGGCAACGCCGACTGAGACGCCGACCGAAACGCCCACACCGACCGAGACTCCGACCGAAACGCCGACCCCGACCGAGACTCCGACCGAGACGCCTACTCCCACGGAGACTTGCACGGAAACGCCCACACCGACCGAGACTCCGACCGAGACGCCGACCCCGACCGAGACTCCTGACCCGACAGATAGGAAGAGAACAC
>JAJZQK010000338.1 GCA_021847625.1 Chloroflexota bacterium | reverse complement strand
GAGTCGTAGAGCCAGAATCGGTGGGCCCAATCCTCCCGGGCTACCCGCCAGACGGTGAGAAGGTCGAACTGCTTGCTCGTGTTGTTGTCTACCTTGTAGGCCACGAGCTCGAGCCCGTTGGGGATAACCTGCCCGCTTTCGACCGCCGTGAACTCGTCCTTGAGGTTCAATTTGGCCGGGTCGTACTCCAGGATGCGGGCTTTCCTGTTATCGGGCGGCCAGGTGAGGTGCAGATCGGTTCGTTCGGTGGCGCCGACCTGGAGCGCGAGGTCGGCGACCGCGGAGCTGTCGGCCAGGAAGATCATCTGGCATGAGGTGCTGGGCAGGACGAGCATGTCCGGGGCGTCGATGAAGCGCAGACGATAGCGACTATCGTTCAAGTATTCGAGCGGACCCCGCTGCACCGGGCCGATGACGAGCGTATCGACATCCGGGCGCGCGACCGTCTCCAGCCTGGCCATAGCCTCCCGGGAGTCGCGAATGTAAGGCGCCGAGTAGGCATCCAGCGGCCCGTGGCCGGGGAGGACGTAGACGCCGTTCGCGGACGTGATCCGATTCACCGACTCGAAGTTCAAAGCGCCGCCGATACCGGCCAGGGCCAGCAGTACCGCGGGCACCGCGATGGCCATCGCCGGGGCCGGGCTGCCGGTGTTCTGGAATCCGACTCTGTTCAGGCCTGCTCGCAGCCAGGCGCCCAAGCGAACCAAGAACAGGGCGGGAAACACGAACGGTATGGGCAGAATGAAGAGCTCGTAGCGAAGGTAGAGCGGGAACGAGTGGCGCAGCGTGGCCAGCAGGGGGACGACACACCAGAGAACGGCCATCAGTCCAACGGCCGCCCCAGTATCCAGCTTCCCCTTCCTGACCTGGCGGATGGCCTCGTACGTTGCCAGCGCCATCCCCAACCACATGGCGACTACGAGCAGCTCGCCCACGAAGGGAATCGTCCATTGCACGCTGTCATCAGGCAGAACGACGCCCAGTCCCGCGGGATACCCCCCACCGGAGATCAGTGAATTAAGCAGCTCGACGGAGCGCAAGTCGATCGTGGCAGCCTGCGTGCTGGCGGAGGTCAGCATCTTGAAGTCGGTGAAACCAGTCTGCACGCTGTGCCAGAGGTAGGGCACGCCGGTAAGGGCGAGCAAGACCAAGCCCAGTAGGAGCTCGCCGAGCCGCACCCGCCGATAGAACACGACGAGCACAAGGAAGATAGCCGGGAGAACGGCCAGCGCCTCGAGGTGTATCTGCAACTCCAGGCCGAGCACCAGCAACGCGGCCGGCAACACCCAGCGCTTTCCGCCGATCAGAGCCAGGGCGAGGAGGGCGAAGACGGCCGCCGAGAAGAAGGGCAAGGTGTCAGGCGTCCAGATCTTGCGCGTGAAGTAGACCGCCCACGGGCCGGTGGCAAAGAGGGCGAGCGTGCCGATCGCCGTGAAGGGGTCGAGATACCGCCAAACGACGAGGGAGAGGATAGCCCCCGCCAGAAGTCCCAGCAGGCCGACCCAGGCCGCGGCGACCTCGGGGGCGTCGCTGATGAACTGGGGTATTGCCATCAAGTAGTACTCGCCGGGGCCAGAGGCGGTGCCGACGCTGGACTGCAGACCGACGACCGGCAGCTCCCAGCCCTGGCGAATGACCTTGCCCATGTAGACGGCGGTCTGCTGATCGATGCTGAACTCGGTCAGGTCGAGGTAGGACCACCTCAGGTAGGCGCCGACACACAGCACCAGCAACCAGATGATAATCAGCGGCAGCCTACGTTGCTTGCGAGGGGGTTCCCCGAGCCTTGGCGAGTCCAAATCCACGGCTTTGCCTCCCGATAGATTACTCGGCTGCTCAGTGTAACGCGGCGTCCCTGCTATGTCAATGCCGGTTTGACATCCCGGCCAGCGGTCTCTATAGTCAGCATAGGAGGCGATGCACGCAGGCGACGTGACCATTGCGAGGGCGCCTGCCCTCGAATCGAGTAGCGGGGAGGAAAGAGACGTTGCAGGAGCATAGCAGAGGCCAGGCGGTCGTCATAGGCACCGGTCTGATGGGGCCTGGGATAGCGTACACGTACGCTACGGCCGGGTATGACGTGACAATGTACGGACGAGCGCGGGCCAGCGTCGACAGGGGCCTGCGTTCGGTCAAGGCGGGGGTATCGGCGCTCGTCGACGGCGGTTGCCTGTCCCGAGAGGAAGGCGCGGCCAGGCTGGAGCGCATCACGGGCAGCACGGACCTGGAGCGCGCGGCCGCCGAGGCGGCGTTGGTCACCGAGTCGATCGTCGAAGATCTGCCGACGAAACAGGACCTCTTCGGCCGGCTGGAAGGTATGTGCCCAGCGGAGGCAGTGCTGACTTCCAACACTTCCGGCTTGCCGGCCACCCAGATAGCCGCGGCCCTCAAGCAGCCGGGGCGGTTTGCGGTGACACATTTCTGGAACCCGCCCCACTTGATGCCGCTCGTCGAGGTGGTCAAGGGCGAGCGGACCTCGCAGGAGACGATGGACGGCCTCGTGTCGCTTCTGCGCTCGGCGGGGAAGAAGCCTGTGGCCGTCCTCAAGGACACGCCCGGCCAGCTCGGCAACCGGCTGTTCCACGCGCTCATCCGTGAGGCCATCTGGATCGTCCAGGAGGGGATCGCTTCGGCCGAGGACGTGGACACGGCCATCAAGAATGGCCTTGGCCGCCGCTTCCCGGTGTACGGCACGCTCGAACATCAGGACGTGGTCGGTCTGGACATGGTGCTGGCGATCCAGACCTACATGTGCCAGGCGCTGTGCAACGAGACCGAGCCAGCCCGCATTCTGCGCGGCCTGGTGGCGGAGGGCAACCTCGGCGTGAAGTCGGGCAAGGGGTTCTACGACTGGAACCAGCGCGATGTGGGGGAAGTCATCCGCAAGCGCGATTCCTTCCTCGTGAAGTTGCTCAAGGAGGAGCTCGCGGCAGGCAGCTAGGCGTGCGGCCCACCGCACATGGAGGCGTACCGGCAGTAATGGATCGGCGACCGACAGGTAATTGGCCGTAGGGGCTACCGGCGACCGCTCGTGCCAATACCACAACGGCAGGCCACGAGCGGCCCCGTTCCCAGCCCGCCTTGGCGGGCTTTGTTGGCTGAGCCCGGCGCATTCATGCCCGGGCGGCGGTCGTTCCGCAGCCACGCCCCCAATTGTCGGATAGGGTTGGGGCCGCCAGGACCCCGGATGCGGGCTTGCCCCTACAAATACCGGATGGATCCCCGCTTGCGCGGGGATGACGTTGACGGCGGCAAAGAGTTTCTCCTTGGCGGCGATGGATCCCCGCTTGCGCGGGGATGACAAGAGATGGCTGGATGGGTTCGCCTCGCAGGGCTGTGGATCCCCGCTTGCGCGGGGATGACAAGGGGCCGGTGCTGGATGGCCAGCCAATGAATGGGGCACGGGAAAACGTCAGGCGGCAGAGAGGAAGACCGCTGGTTGGCCCTGCAAATCGGACGCCTACGGTGCTGCCTGGTTATGCGGGACGAGGTAGGCGACGAATAGGGTCTGCCCGGTGTGCCCCTTGACCACTTCCGCTCTTCCCTGGGGGTAGAGGTTCTGCAAGGTCGGCAGGTAGCCGGCCAGGTGCGGGTAGACGAGGAAGGCGAGGTCGTGGTCGGTCGGGACGACGACCGGCAAGTCGGTCTCGGGGTGAATGAGCGTTTCCCCTTTTACTTCCGGGGCCAGGAAGCGGGTCACGCCGTGGTTGAAGTACATGTGGGGCGCGCCTATAACGTACGCATAATAGTCGGGCCCGAGCCCAGCCACGTAGCGCCCCTGTGCCGTTACTACCTCCCACGGCCTGGCGTCCGCGGCCGGTCCGAAGTAGTGCGAGACGTCCGTAAACCCTGCCGCCAGGACAACGCAGGCCAGAACGATCGCCAACGGCCGTGAGAGACCACGGCCGCCGAGGTTCGACGAGGCCTGGATGAGGCGGTGAACGACCAGGGCCACCATTATGAGAGCCGGGGGCAGCGCGAAGAGCAGTCGGTGGAACGACGGCGGGTCGGTGGTCAGCATGCCGACGACGAGCGCAGTCCAGAACCATATGGATAGCAAGGCAAGGCGGTCGTTCCTGGGCGAACTCATAACCTTGGAGATGCCGAGCACGAAGAAGGGAACGAGCAAGGCGGGGAGCATCGGCGTCCCGGCGAAGGTGTAGAAGTCGCTCTTGTCGCCTAGAGAGACGAAGGCGAGCAGATTGCACGTGACCTGCAGTCGTAGTATCTCGACCGCGTTGGTGGTACCGTAGGCGGCGGTCACGTGGGGCCAGGCAGTGAAGATGAGCCGTTGGTCCATGTGCTCGGTGAATTGGTAGGACCGTCCGGCAAGCACGGCCGCCATAGGCGCGAGAGTCATCAAACCACCGACGCCCATGAGCGTTGCTCCCCCGAGCCAACGGCGCCACTTGTGGGGCTGGGTGACGAGCAGGTACAGGCAATAGAGCGCCACTACCGTCGGCAACAAGCGGCCGACGAAGTGAAAGTACATGGCGAGGGCGCCCAGAATGCCCGTCGCCAGCCACCAGAAGGGACGGTTGGTCTCCTGCCCTCGGCGAAGGGCGTAGAGGCTCGTGCAGGCGAGGAGAAGCGTCTGCGGCAGGTTGAGGGCTAGACGGCTAAAGTGGATGTGGA
Source organism: Chloroflexota bacterium (assembly GCA_021847625.1). Next base: position 280 of record JAJZQK010000338.1, on the reverse strand, counting down.
CGGCGCTGCCGGCCAGCATCGTCAGGGCCAGCAGAGCGGGCCCCATCCCGAACATTTGCCGTACGAGCAGGTAGAAGAGCGGCAAGGTGAGCGTGCCGCAGATGGCCCCGAACACCCGGAGAGCCTCCACGTTCTGCCCCAGGAGGCCCAGGAGCGGGGCGTCGAAGTAGAGGAAGAGGGCGGGGTCGCCAAGGAAGGCTGTGCCAAAGGGGTTTGGCCCCTGCCCCTGCCAGATAGACAGGGCGATCAGCCCGAACTCCGCTTCGTCCCCGTGGATGCC
>JAJZQK010000337.1 GCA_021847625.1 Chloroflexota bacterium | reverse complement strand
GCAGCCTCGATAGCAGCGATCGCGCCCTCCGGCAGGCGCGTGTCGGCGTGCAGAAAGAGCAGAGTCTCCCCCCGCGCCACGACGGTGGTTCGTATGGCGACACGAAAACCCCACTCCAACCAACGATCCAATCCCCGCACCGTTTGCTGCCACGAGCCGCGACCGCGATGGCGGTCGTGCAGGGAGGGAGTTGCCGAATCCAGACTGACCTACACGGTCAACCGCTCCCGGCTGAGCTCTCGAAGGCGAGCCAGCCGTCGCGAGCCGAATAGGCTGGCATTTGTGAGCACTACTGTATCCATCCGCGAAACGGCATACTCCAAGATAGGCAGGATGTCCGGATGGAGGAATGGCTCGCCGCCCGTCACGGCCAGCGGCGCGTAGCCCAGGGCGGCGGCCTCGTCCACCGCCCCGCGGAAAGCGGATAGCGGCAACCTCGGCCTGGCGATATGCCAATCCGAGTTGGCCACGCAGTAGGTGCACGCCAGGTTGCATTCGAAGTTCACGTAGAACCAGACTCTCTGCCCCGTCAAGTCGTCCGCATCCCCTGGGCAGCCTCTCTCGTGGCGGCGACCACCGCGTCGAGGTCGCCGTGGGTATGGGCAAGGCAGAGCGCGCCGCCGCCATTCATCGTGTAGACGCCCTTCACCATCATGCCCATGCGGAACTCCTGCCGCCGGGCCAGGTCCGTCTTCGTCTCCACGTCCTCGATGTTCCTGATCGGGGTGTCGAAGGTCGGCGGGAAGGCGACGGTGTAGAGAGAGCCAATGCCGAGAACGGCCGCGGGTAGGCCGACGTCGCGGAAGGTTTCATCGAGCCTCTGCCGCAGTCTATCGCCCATGTCCTCCAGTCGCGGGTAGATGTCTGCCGCGTTGGCACGCAGGTGGCGGACCATGGCCAGCCCGGCCACCATCGACTGCGGCATGCAGGAGTACGTGCCGCCGCCCATCGATACCATTTCTTGCTTGGGCCGGCCGGAGGCGGGACTGGCCAGGTCCAGGATGTCACGGCGACCGCAGACCAGGGCCACGTTCGTGCTGCCGCCGACTACCTTGCCCATCGTGGCCAGGTCGGGAGTCAGGCCGTATCGCCCCTGGCCTCCCTGCAACCCCAGTCGGAAGCCGGTGATCACCTCGTCGAAGATGACCAGGCCGCCCGCTCGCTTGGCCTCCGCGTACACCGCTTCGAGGTAGCCCGGCACGGGAGGAATGAAGAGCTGCCCCACCGGTTCGATGATCAACGCGGCCAGGTCCTTGCCGACCTCCCGTATCGTGCGCACGGACTGGTCGACGTCGTTGAAGGAGATGGAAGCGGTGTTCGCCTCCCCGCCCGGCAGCAAACCGGCGCTCTCGGCGGCGGCATAGGGGGCGTGCACCGCCGAACCCAACTCCGTATTGGCGCCGTGCCAGCCGCCGGTCACCTTGACGACCACCCGGCGACCGGTGAAGGCGCGAGCCAGGCGCACGGCGTACATCGTGCTCTCGGTGCCGGACACCGTGAAGCGGACCGACTCGGCGCAGGGCACGATTTCGCACAGCAGCTCGGCCAGCTCGACCTCGTAGGGATGGGGTATTCCCCAATGCGTGCCCTCATCCAAGTGTTCGCGCAGGGCCTGCATCACAACCGCCGGCTTGTGGCCGAGGATGTTCGCGTAGTGGCCCTCCCATAGGTCGACGTACTCGTTGCCGTCGACATCCCATATCCGGCCGCCCTCCGCGCGGCCGACGTAGAACGGATACGGCGGGAAATAGCGCAAGTTATGGCATATGCCGCCCGGCATCACCTTGGCGGCGCGCTCGTAGAGTTTGCGCGACCCCTCGGTGCGGGCGCGGTACTGGGCGATGAAGTCTGGCATCATTCTCCTCCACTGGTCGCCTGAGCGTGGCTTACTTAGATAGAACACGACCGGCGCCCGCCTGTCAAGTACCAAACGTTATCGGTTCGCACCCAGCGGGAAGGAAACGCGTTCGGCGGAGAATACGCTCCTCCGCCAGGTGACAGCGCCGGGCAGACGCCGAGCTCCTATCCACTCGTCCTCTCTTGGTGTATCATGCCACTAACGGCACGAAGAAGCAGGGGCCCGTGGGTCCCGTCGGTCGGTGGGCAACAGCTCAGGCCTAGCCTGAGGTACGTTCGAGAGGAGAGATCGCCATGATCGTCGTCGACAGTCATTGCCACGTCTCGCGCGACTGGTACGAACCGGTGGAAAGCCTGCTGTACCAGATGAATCGCAACAAGGTAGAGCAGGCGGTGCTGATCCAGACGAAGGCAGAGACGACCAACGATTACCAGTTCGAGTGCGTGCGCCGCTATCCGGGCAAATTCGCCTCCGTGGTGCGGGTGGACGTCAGTCGACCCGATGCCGGCGACGAACTGGAACGCCTGGTCGAACGGGGCGCGCGTGGCGTCCGCTTCATGGCGACGACGCGCTCGCCGGGGGATGACCCGCTCGCCATCTGGCGCAAGGCGGAGCAGCTGAAGCTGCCGGTCAGCTGCCTCGCGCTCGACAGGTGGGACTTCACGACCGACGAGTTCGCCCGCTTGGTAGAGGCCGTGCCCAGCCTGCCCATCGTGTTAGAGCACCTCGGCTCGCTCAGCTGGCCGGGGGAGGAGGCGCCGCCCTTCGACAACCGACGCAAGGTGTTCGCCCTCTCTCGTTACCCGAACGTATATTTGAAGGTCCACGGACTGGGCGAGTTCACGCCCCGTCCGGACCCGATCCGCGAGCCTCGCCCGTTTGGCCCGGAGGTGCCGCCCCTCTTTGAGCTCGCCTACCAGGCCTTTGGCGCCGAGCGCCTGATGTGGGGCAGCGACTATCCGCCCGTCAGCGGCCGGGAGGGCTACGCCAACGCCCTCGGCCTCACCATGGAGCAGTTCGCCGGCAAGAGCCGCCGCGAACGCGAGCTGATCTTTGGCCAGGTCGCCCGGCGGGTTTTCGGACCGATCTAGCCGCATGGTAGCAGGCGGCCGCGCGGTGGGAGTCGGATAACCGCGGAGGACGCAGAGGATAGGGAGAATGGACGGACTCCTTACCCTTTCCCCGCGGTTTCCATGGCAGAGAGAAATCCGCCGAGTTGAGTACTGCGAGTGACAGGTGGAGTCCCGGTCATTCCCGCGCAAGCGGGAATCCATCCGGTAACTTGCCAGAACCAGGAAGTGGATCCCCGCTTTCACGGTGATGACAAAAGGCACGGGGCCAAAGGCAAGAAGCAGCGGGTGTCACGGAAGTTGCATGGCGGATTGCAGTCCGGCTGCATAAACAGCCTAGCAGGGTCGAGCTCATCTGAATCTTCTCCGCGCGCTCCGCGCTCTCCGCGGCGAATCAGCCCCCGATGAAGGAGGGAACCGTGCGCAATGAGGTCAGGGAACTGCTCGCCCGGCGAGATTTGCCCTCCTTGCAGGCCCTGGCCGCACAGGATCGCCGGACGCTGTCGGCCCTCCTGCCCTTTACCTACCAGCCCGACGGGCTGCTGCGGTGGCGAGCGGTGGAGGCGATTGGCCTCGTCGCCGGCACGATAGCCGACCGCGACCCGGAGTTCGTGCGGGGGTTCGTCCGCCGCTTCCTCTGGTCGCTAAGCGATGAGTCGGGCGCCGTGGGCTGGAGCGCGCCGGAGGCCGTCGGCGAGATTGTCGCCAACCGGCCCGCCCTGTTCGCCGACTACGCTCCCATCGTCATGTCGCTGTTCGACACGCTGGAAGAGGACTACTTTGTCCCCGGCATCCTCTGGGCCCTCGGCCGCATCGCCCAGGCCGACCCTAGCCTGGTCCGCGAGGCCCAGGACTGCGTCATCGCCCTGCTGGCTGACTCCACCCCGCGGGTGCGCGGCCTCGCCGCCTGGTGCCTCGGCCAGATGTGCCTGCCGGAGGCGCCAGAGTACCTTCAAAGCCTCTTCGAAGATGAGCACACGCTCGCAATCTACGAGGACGGCAATCTGCACACCACGACGGTTGGCCATCTCGCCCGCCGCTCCGCAGAGACGTCGCAAAACGGATAATAAGCCCCCACTCACGCCAATCTTGGCCATCTCCAGAGGGGTTTCCCGCGTTAGGCCGGCGCTCTGCCGCTACTTTCGCGAAACCAACTGCGGTACGATCAGCGCGCCGGCAAGCACAACGAGCAGCGCGACGATCGTGGGCATCCACTTGTCGGCCAGTGCTTGCACGCTGAGCGCCGGAGCCATTTCCCCGCCGGCTGCAGTGTCCTCGCCCACAGGTGGAGCACCAACCCTCGGCGCATCCCCGAGGACCTTCTCGGTGTAGGGCCCCGGAGCCGCCGCAACTTCCACGGAGAAGTCGAAATCCCGCGCCTGCTTGATGGCCGCCGCCCCGGTCTGGCCGAGCCAGAAGGCCTCCGCCGCCACGCGCACCTCTCCCTTCGTGCCAATCTTTGCCGAGGAAGGGGCGTGGACGACGACGCGTGCCGTCCGGGCCAAGGCATAGCCACGCCCGGGCACCGGTATGCAGACCATGCCTTCCGGCGTCTCAGCCGTCTCCTGGGCCAAGAGAGGGCCGGGCTCGACGTTCACGTTCTCGCTCACGTTCACGACGCTGCCGTTGACGGACACCGCCACCTCTCGTAGCGGGGGATCGATGCTAACGTCCCAGCCCGCTGGCGCGGCGGCCACCGCCAGCGCCACGTGCGTGATCCGATTCCCGTCGACGTTGTAGAAGTATATCGTTCCCTCGGCCTCGCCGCCCGGCTCCACGACGAGCGAGCCGTTCCCCTTGGCCGTCGACAAATTGTAACGTGCCTCCTCCGCACGTGCGGAAAGAGGCAGAAACAGTATCCAGAGCAGGGCGAGAAGCACGGCGACCACAGGGCGAGTAACAGCTGAGGTAGAGAAAGCCATGAGTTCTGATACTCCTGCCAACTAGAGAGGGATGGGCTGGTGGGTGGTCGGAAAGTCCGCTCATGAAGCACACGACACCGACCAC
>JAJZQK010000336.1 GCA_021847625.1 Chloroflexota bacterium | reverse complement strand
TCGACACGGCGAAGAGGGCCAACCTCTACAAACAGATCCAGCAGATCTTCATCGATCGCGGCCCGATCATCGTGCCCTACTTCGAGGAGACCATCGCGGCGACGGCCCCCAACGTGAAGGGCCTGGCCGTGCACCCGGATTACCCGCGCAGCACGATGCGCACGGTGTACATCGAGGGCTAACGCTCGTCACCCCGAGCTGAGTCATCGGAACACCCGCCGGCGGCCAGTGCTAAGATACTGGCCGCCGGTTTCGTAGAGCCCGTGGCACGATGGAGGCAAGCGAACAGGCTAACAGGAAGGAGGTAGGGCCTAGCATGGCAGAAGCTGCGACGCTGAGCAGAGGCGGCACCGGACGTCCATCGCTTGGTAGGCTGTCGACGTACTGGCGGCGCCTATACGAGTCACCGTCCACGCTCTTCGGCACCTGCGTGGTCCTCTTCTTCCTGTTCATGGCCATCTTCGGTCCGTTGGTGAGCCCCTACGGCTTCGCCGAGCAGACGGCCGCCATCCGCCAGGGCCCCTCGGCCGCTCACCTCTTCGGCACCGACGGCTTCGGCCGCGACGTGCTCAGCCGCGTCCTCGTGGGCAGCCGCGACATCTTCGTCCTTTCCGGCACAGGCACGCTCATCGCCGTCTTCATCGGCCTGACGCTCGGCCTCTTCTCCGGCTACTACGGGGGGCTGATGGACGAGGTGCTGATGCGGCTGATGGACCTCCTGCTGGCGATTCCTCCCCTTCTATTGGCGATGCTGCTGCTGGCCATGGTCGGACCGTCGACGCTCAACGTGGTGGCGGTCGTGGCCATTCTCTACATCCCGATGGTCAGCCGCGTGGTGCGCAGCGTGGTCCTGGAGCTGAAGACGAAGGAGTTCGTGGAGGCGGCCAAGACCAGAGGGGAAAGCAGCCTCTACATCATGTTCCAGGAGATATTGCCGAACGCCGTGCCGCCCTTGATCGTGGAGGCGGCCGCGCGCTTCTCTTACTCGATCTTCCTGATCGCTTCCCTGGGCTTTCTCGGACTTGGCGTGCAGCCGCCCTCGCCCAACTGGGGGCTGATGGTCGCGGAGGCCCGCGACGCGTACTCGCTGGCGCCGTGGACGTTGTTGTTCCCCTCGGGCGCCATCTCCCTGATGATCGTCGGCGTCTACATGATGAGCGACGGCCTGCGGCGCATCCTCCGCCCGGGCCTGACGGGAGAGTAGCATGACGACGAACACCGGGCCGACTCTCCAAGTCGAAAACGTCACCATCTCCTACCGGACGGAAACGCGGTGGCTGGACACCGTGCGCGACGTCTCCCTGGAGATCGCTCCCCACGAGAAGTACGGCCTGGTGGGCGAGTCGGGCTCGGGCAAGACGACCATGGCGCTGGCCGTTATGCGCTACCTGGCCGCCAACGGCCGGGTTTCCAGGGGACGCATCCTCTTCGACGGCAGCGACCTGCTGGCGGCCCATGAGGGGGAGATGCGCAAGGTCTGGGGCGGCAAGATCGGCATGGTCTACCAGAACCCTTCCACGGCGCTCAATCCCGCCCTCGTCGTCGGCGAACAGATCGCCGAGGTCGCCCGCGCCCACCTGGGCCTCAAGGGCAAGGAGGCCTGGCAGAAGGCCGTGGAGATGCTGGCCGAGGTACGCATGCCCGACCCGGAGGCGGTGGCCCGGCGCTACCCCCATCAACTGAGCGGCGGCATGCTGCAACGGTCGCTCATTGCGATGGCGCTGACCAGCAACCCGCAGCTGCTGATCATGGACGAGCCGACGACCGCGTTGGACGTGACGACCGAGGCCGTCGTCCTCGACCTGATCCAGGCCCTCGCCCAGGAGTACAAGTCGTCGATCCTCTACATCACCCACAACCTGGGCGTCGTCGCCCGGCTTTGCGACCGCGTGGGCGTGCTCTACGCGGGCGAGCTGATGGAAGAGGCCGCCGTGGGGTCGCTGTTCCACGAGCCTCTCCATCCCTACACGCTCGGCCTGCTCAGCTGCGTACCCCGCATCACGGCGAACAAGAACGAGGTGGCGCTGAACACGATTCCAGGCTACATCCCCCGGCCCAACGAATTGCCCGCCGGCTGCATCTTCGCCCCGCGCTGTCCGTTGGCGGAGGAAGAGTGCCGGATCGCCCGCCCGCCGCTGGTAGAGGTGGCCCCCGGCCGCTTCAGCGCCTGCCGTCGTTGGCGGGACATCTCCCAGCTGGCCGGCTCCCTGGAAACGACGGCCGTCTCCATCGGCCAACCCACAGGTGAGGCTAGGCCGCTCCTGCAGGCCACAGGCGTGAAGAAGCACTTCCAGAGCGAATCGTGGTCGCTGCCGTTTCTCTCCCGCGGCAACGGGGCCGTGCGGGCCGTCGACGGCATCAGCGTGACCATCCCCGAGGGGCTGACCCTCGGCCTGGTGGGAGAGAGCGGCTGCGGCAAGACCACCTTCGGGCGCTGTCTGGTAGGATTGATAGAACCGACCGCGGGGGAGGTGAAGCTCGCCCAGACGCCCCTGGCGCCCTCGGTGGCCCGGCGCCCGCGCGGCGTGCTGAAGAGGATCCAGATGGTCTTCCAGAATCCCGATGCCTCGCTCAATCCGCAAATGGCGGTGGGCAACATCATCGCCCGGCCGCTGCAGCTCTTGGGAGGACTCTCCGGTCGCGAGGCCAGCCGCCGGGTGACGGAACTGCTCGCCGCCGTGAACCTGCCCGCCGACTATGCCCAACGCCTGCCCGAGGAGCTGAGCGGCGGCGAGAAGCAGCGGGTGGCCATCGCCCGCGCCTTCGCTGCCGACCCCGAGGTGATCATCTGTGACGAACCCATCTCCGCCCTGGATGTCTCCGTGCAGGGGGCGCTGATCAACCTGCTCACGGAACTCCAGCGTGAGCGTGGGACCACCTATCTGTTCATCTCGCACGACTTGGCGGCCGTGCGACACCTGTCCGACATGGTGGCCGTGGTCTATCTCGGCCGCCTCTGGGAAGTGGGGACCTCGGCCGAGGTCTTCTTGCCGCCCTATCATCCCTACACCGAAGCGCTGCTCTCGGCGATACCCGTGCCCGACCCTGACGTGCGCCAGAAGCAGATCCGCCTGGAGGGCAACGTGCCCAGCGCGCTGCACGTTCCCTCGGGTTGCCGCTTCCACACTCGCTGCCCGCGCAAGATAGGCGATATCTGTGAGCAGCAGGAGCCGCCCTGGCGGGACGTCTCGGCCACCCACCGCATCTGCTGCCACATCAAACTTTCCGAGCTGACGCGCATCCAGACCCCGGTTGTGGCGTGGCAGGGAGCCTCGGAGATGGAGGTGGGTCGCTGATGCTGCGCTTCATCGTTCGGCGTTTGCTCTTCATGGTGCTTACCTTGCTGGCGGCGTCGCTCGTGATCTTCGCCGTCACGCAGCTCCTGCCAGGCGACGTGGCGAAGATGATCATGGGGCGCTTCGCCTCCCCCGAGGGCTTGGCCCGCCTGCGCCACGACCTTGGGCTGGACCGGCCGCTGTACGTGCAGTATTTCGACTGGCTGAGAGGCTTCGTCACCGGCGATTGGGGCAACTCGCTGGCGATGGGGGTGCCGATTCAGCCGCTGGTCATGGAGCGCCTGCGCAACTCGGCGATGCTCGCCGCCGTCGGACTGGTGATGAGCGTGCCCCTGGCCATCATCCTCGGCATCATCTCCGCCCTCAGGCGCGACACCTGGCTCGACCACGTCATCTCGGTCGGGTCGCTGGCCGTGGTGGGGCTGCCCGAGTTCGTCACCGGCCTAGTCTTCATCGGCGTCTTCGCCCTGGGGCTGCACTGGCTGCCGGCGAGTTCCTCGATCGATCCCAAGTCGGGCTTCTTCGAGGCGCTGCCCATGCTCATCCTGCCGGGGCTGACGATCACGCTTGTCATGCTGGCCTACGTCGCCCGCATGACGCGTTCCAGCACCATCGAGGCGCTCCGCACCGACTACACTCGGACCGCCTACCTGAAGGGGCTATCGCGCCGCGAGGTGCTTGTCAAGCACGTGCTGCGCAACTCCCTGCTGCCCACGGTCACGATCATCGCCATCAGCATCGGCTGGCTGATCGGCGGCCTCATCGTCACGGAATCGGTGTTCAGCTACCCCGGGCTGGGGCGGCTCTTGATGTACAGCATTGAGCGGCGGGACCTGCCCTTAATCCAGGCCGTGTCGATGCTCGTCGTGGCGATCTTCAGCCTCTCGAACCTCGCCGCCGACGTCATCTACGCCTACCTCAACCCGCGCATTCGCCTGAACTGACAATCCTTACGAGGTGGGAATCGGACCGACCGCGGAGGACGCAGAGGATAGGGAGAACGCCCGGTTCCCTCCGCGCCCTCCGCGGTGAAATGCCTCGACCGCGTAAGTCCCTGCTGACTGATACCGACTGCAAATACGAGTGTCCGAGGTCGGCTAACCGCGGATGAGGTTCAACTCCTTGCCCACCTTGGCGAAGGCGGACAACGCCTGGTCGAGATGCTCGCGGGTGTGGGTGGCCGTGACGATGGTGCGCACGCGTGCCCGGTCGCGGGCTACCGTCGGGTAGCCGATACCTTGCGCGAACACCCCCTCCTCGAACAGGCGGGCGCTCATGCGCATCGCCGCCCCCGATTCGCCCACGATGACGGGCGTGATCGGCGTCTCGCTCACGCCCGTGTCGAAGCCTAACCTGCCCAGCTCCGCCTTGAAGTAGCGCGTGTTGTCCCATAGGCGCTCGATCAGTTCCGGCTCCTGCTCCAGGACGTCGAGCGCGGCAATGCACGCCGCGGGCACGGCCGGCGGATGGGAGGTGCTGAACAGGAAAGGCCGGCCCCGTTGCACGAGCCACTCCCGCAGGGCGGCGCTGCCGGCGATGTAGCCGCCCACCGAACCGATGGCTTTGGAGAGGGTCCCCACCTGCACGTGCACCCGCCCATGGAGGCCGAAGCGGTCGACCGTGCCGCGCCCGTTGCGGCCCAGGA
>JAJZQK010000335.1 GCA_021847625.1 Chloroflexota bacterium | reverse complement strand
TCCAGGAAATCCGCCGATGGCTGCCTGGACCCCCGCTTTCGCGGGGGTGACGTTGGCATCAAACTGTGACTCTGTCTATCCGCCCTCCTGAACCATGCCGACAGCAGCGCCGCGTGGCACAGTAGCTGCCAGGGCATGGGTGCAGCGAGGATTCGGTAACGTTTGTATGTCATACGGCGGCGGATAGAGCGCCGTCCGTCACACGCGGAGGTCACCTATGCGAAACATCTCAAGATCCGAGTCGATGATGTCACCGCTGGGCTGGATAGCAGGTCTCCTGGCCGTCATCGGGGCCCTGAACTGGGGTCTGGTTGGCCTGTTCAACTTCAACCTCGTACGCTCGATCTTCGGGCCCATGAGTATGCTGTCCCGCCTGGTCTACACGATCGTCGGCATCTCCGGCCTGTACCTGCTCTTCTCCTTCCTGTACACGGGCAGCGAGCAGACCAGTCAGTCCAGTTGGCTAGACTGGATGCGCTAGGTCTTCCTGATCCCGCTCCCTAGCCGGTGCGAACGGCGTGCCGACGAGGGGCAGTAAACGGGGCTACCGGGTGGTAGCCCCGTTTACGTTTTCGATACGCGTAGGCGGCCGGCCGCCTCATCCCCGAACCGCCGATTCGCCCCCGCTATCCGCCAACCGCTTCCGGCCGCAGCCCACGAATGGCCGCCACCGACGACATGGCCTCCGCCACGGATACCTCCAACACTACCGGTCCCCGGAAGTTCACGGCGGTCAGTTTGTCCAGCAACCACGCCAGCGGCAGGTCGCCCTCGCCCAGCGCCAGATGGTCGGCAGCCTTCTCGACGCCGCCTTCCCGGCGCAGATACCCGTCGTGGAGATGCACCTGGGCCAATCGAGGCAGCGCCCGCTCGACGGCGTCTTCGAAGCGACCGTTCCCGCTGTAGCCGGCCAGCAGGTGCCCGGTATCGAGGCAGAGCGAGCAGTCGAACTCCTCGGCAAGGGCCAGCGTTAGGTCGAACGGATACTCCACGTTCTCGACGGCAACCGTGCGCGGAGAAACGCGGGTGCGCTCCAGCAGTTCCGCCAGACTCCGGCGCGCCTGCTGCTGGAAGCGACCCATCACCAGCGCCTTGGCCTCGGCCGGCAGGCGCATGCGGTTGAACTCCCCGGCCAACGCGCCCGTCGGGTGGAGGACGTACACCTCGGGTTCGAGCTCGGCCATCCGTTCGACCGCGCTGACCAAGGTAGCGACCGAGGCCTGGCGGATATTCTCGTCGGGGGTGCTCGCCTCCACCGACCAAAGAGGCAGGTGAACGGTATAGGTCAGCCCTCGTCGGTCCTTGAGGGCCGCCAGTCGCCGTCGGGCCGCCCCGGCGAAAGCGCCGGGAAGGAACAGCTCGAGATCAGTGTTGAGCTCGACCAGGCCAAAGCCCGCATCGGCCAAGCGAGAGACGAGGGCCGCGCTGTCGAAGCCGGCGACGGCTTCTGCCAACGATCGCTGTTCCCCTTGGCGGGGCATGGAGAGTATCAGACCCAACTGCATTGCCATTATGCCCAAACGCACCGCAGCACCCCCTTGCTTTCTAAGCTACTAACCCTCCTCCGAGTATATATCCCAGGCGAGAGCGGTGCAAGCGCGGGAGGACGCCGGGCCATCGCCGCGGGCTTCCCCAAGGGACACCGGAAGTGGTACAATGGCCTGGCAAGCAGTGAAACCGGCGCAGGCTCATCGCACCCAACCCTTTGCCTCGGCAAGGTCTGGGGAGGCGTGAACCGGGCCGGCCTACCGGCGGGCCGCGGTTCGGACGCCGGCCAATACATGCTGCCAAAGGAGGCGCCCGCCTATGCAGTCACGACAAGAGCTCGTGGCATCGCTTGAGAAAATGGCGAAAACCATCAGGCTCGACGTGGTGAAGGCCCTCTACAATACAGGGGGCTACCACCTCGGGCCCAGCTTCTCCGCCGTGGAGATGCTCTCGGTTCTCTACTTCCATAAGATGCATGTCGACCCCGCTCATCCCGACTGGCCCGACCGGGACCGTCTAGTCCTTTCCAAGGGCCATGGCTCGGCTGCCCTCTACGCCAGTCTGGCCCACCGCGGCTTCTTCCCGATGGATGAACTCTGGACGATGAAGACCTTCGGCAGCCGGCTGCAGGGTCACCCCGACATGTTGCGCACGCCGGGCGTCGAGCTCACCACCGGCTCGCTCGGCCACGGGCTCCCAGCCGCCCAAGGGATGGCCCTCGCCGCCCGCATGGACGGGCGCCCGACCAGGGTCTACGTCATCATCGGCGACGGCGAGTCAGACGAAGGATTGATCTGGGAAGCCAGCATGTCCGCGGCCAAGTTCAAGCTGGACAACCTCGTCTGCTTCCTCGACTACAACAAGTTCCAAAGCAGCGGGCCCAGCAGCGGTTTCGTGATGCCGAGCCTCGAGCCCGTCGCTGACAAGTGGCGCGCCTTCGGCTGGCACGTCTTGGACATTGACGGACACGACATCAATCAGATCATCGACGCTCTGGACGAGGCCGAGAAGGTCAAGGGCAAGCCGACCTTCATCATCTCCCACACGGTCAAGGGCAAGGGCCTCTCCTTCACGGAAGGGAACAACCGCTGGCACATCGGCGTCCTGACGGCCGAGGAATACCAGCAGGCCCTGCGAGAGCTCGGTGCGGAGGCAGGTCAATGAGTGAACTAATACCGCCTGTTGTGGGCATCGGCCCAGGTTTGGTGAAAGTGGGCGAGACCCATCCGGAGATGGTCTTCGTCATCGCCGACAACGACAAGGCGATCGGCGGCGGCCCGTTCCGCGACCGTTTCCCCGAGCGGGTCTTCGACGTGGGCATCGCCGAGCAGAACATGGTGATGACGAGCGCCGGCATGGCCACCGCCGGCAAGCTGCCCTTCTGCAACGCCTTCGGCAACTTCCTCGCCCTGCGCTGCGCGGAGCAGATCCGGACTTTTGTCGCCCACACCAGACTCAACGTGAAACTGATCGGCGGCCTGGCCGGCGTTAGTGGCGGCAAGGAAGGGCCAACGCACGAGGCGCAGGAAGACATCGCCCATATGCGGGCCGTCCCCGAGCTGGTCGTCCTCTCCCCCACCGATGTCGTCTCCGTCGAGAAGGCGGTCATCGCCGCCGCGGAGTGGAAGGGCCCGGTCTACATCCGGGTGGGCCGCATGCCGGCGGGCGTCTTCTACGACCAATCCTATACCTTCCGCATCGGTAAGGCCGACCTGGCCCGCCAGGGCAACGGCGCGACGATCATCTCCACCGGCGTCATGCTCGGCCCGGCCCTGGAAGCGGCCGCCAAGTTGGCGAGCAACGGCCTTGAGGTACGCGTGCTGGACATGCAGACCATCAAGCCGCTGGACAACGAGGCGGTGCTGGCCGCGGCCAAGGAAACCGGCGCCATCGTCACCGCCGAGGAGCACACCATCGTCGGCGGCCTCGGCGGCGCCGTCGCCGAGTTCCTCTCCGAGAACTATCCCACGCCGGTCGTGCGCGTCGGCATCAACGACGTGTACGCGGAGACGGGCGTGCCCGAGCAGCTAATGGAGGCCTACGGCCTCACCGCCGACAACATCGTGCGAGCCGTGAGGCGTGCCCTGGAGCTCAAGCGCTAACAGCACCCGCGCCATTCGTTTCAAACCAGGGGGCGATCCGCGGACCGCCCCCTTCTTTATTCCCTGCGAATGCTGCCGCCTGGTTATGGGGGGCGGGGCTGCGCGCTTGGGCCGGGAAACCCGGCCCTGCGGCGGATGCTCTTGCCCAAGGTTCGTGGCCGGCGGGCTGTGGGAAGGCCCCCTTGGAAGTAGCCGCCCTTTCTGCGATTCATAAGGGCGAACGGCCGTTCGTCCCTGCGAATACCGGATGGATCCCCGCTTCCGCAGGGATGACGAAGAGCCTGGGACACCAGCCAACCGTAGGCGCGTAAGGGTTCCCTCCCCCTTCCAGGGAGGGTTAGGGTGAGGGTCGTCCTGGTGACGACCGCCGCTCGCCCCCAGTAGCAGGCGGGCACCCAGGAACGCGGAGCCCACCCGCGTCGCCCATCGACAGGTGTGCAAGTTCGCGCTATCATACGAGGTGCAGGTAGTCGGCCAGGCGCACTGCCGGCATCCATGCAAGGAGGATAGAATGGGCAAGCTAGAAGGACAGGTAGCGCTGATCACCGGGGCAAGCAGCGGCATGGGCAGGGCGACCGCCCTTGCCTTCGCCGAGGAAGGGGCGAAGCTCGCCATCGCCGCCCGCCGGCAAGGCGCCCTCGAAGAGCTCGCCACGACCCTTCAGCAGAAGGGCGCGGAGGTCATCTGGCAGGCAACAGACGTCAGCAAGCTCGGCGACGTCGAAGCAATCGTGCGGGCCACCGTGGAACGCTTCGGTCGCCTCGACGTGCTGGTGAACGCCGCGGGGATCAACGCGCCGAACCGGACGATGAAGGTGATGACGCCAGAGCTCTGGGACCGCATCATCAACACCAACCTCAACGGCGCCTTCCATTGCACTCACGCGGTGCTGCCCCAGATGCGTCGGCAGCAGGGCGGGACGATCATCCACATCACGTCCGTCTCCGGCAAGTGGGGCGACATCTCGGGGGCGGCCTACCAGGCCAGTAAGCACGGCATGGTTGGGCTATCCTACGGGACCATGTTCGAGGAGCGGGAGAACGGCATTCGCATGACGCTGATCTTCCCGGGCCTCTGCAACACGGAGATTCTGCGCAACCGCCAGGTGCCGTTCAGCCGAGAGATGCTGGACAAGATGATGAAGCCAGAGGACATAGCCGCCGCTTGCGTCTTCGCCGCCGGCCTGCCCTCGCGCACCTACGTGGCCGAGATCGTCATGATGCCCGGCGCCCTCCAGTGCGTGGGCCATGCCGCCGTCTAAACAGTCCGACGTAGCCGTTGCTGCCCGGGTGCTTGCTACCGGGAGGGCCAGTGGAGCCTCTGCCGGCATCCCTGTCATCCCCGCGCAAGCGGGGAT
>JAJZQK010000334.1 GCA_021847625.1 Chloroflexota bacterium | reverse complement strand
GACGTGCCGGCGCGAGGTGATGGGCGCGTTAGCGCTCACCAGACGGTAGACCGCGTAGCCGACGAGAGGCATCGCCACCGCCATGTTGAAGGCATTGGCACCGATGGCGGTAACACCACCGTCGCCGAAGAGCAGGGCCTGGATGATCAGGGCCACCGAGGTGGTCAGCACGGCCGCCCAGGGGCCAAGAACGATGGCCGAGAGCACCGCGCCCACGGCGTGGGCGGTGGTGCCGCCGGGAAGGGGAATGTTGAACATCATGATCGTGAACGTAAAAGCCGACAGCAGGGACAGCATCGGCACGGCGCGCGCCGTCAGCGTCTCTTTGATCTTGCGCCCGGCCACGTACCAGAAAGGCGCCGCGGCCGCGTACATGACCGCGCAGGTTTGCGGGCTGATATAGCCATCGGGAATGTGCATTGCTCTACTTCTCCACAGATAAACGATCCTTACGTTCCCCAGCCAGGCTGCAACCCAGCACCCGAACCTTCATGGTCCCCATCATCTCGGTCCTGCCCTGCCCCCGCTACCGTCCAGGGCGGGCAGAGCAAGCGGTAGTCTTACAGCAGTTACGCGGTAGGAGTCGGAATAACCGCAGAGGGCGCGGAGCAGTCTGTAGCGCGGGGGCTTATCCCCCGCGGTCCGGTCCGGCTTCCTTCCGTCTTCTCAGCGTTCTCCGCGGTGAAAATCCGTCTACCGCGTAAGCCCTGTAGTCTTAGACCTTCGCCGCGGCCGGCAACTTCTCCAGCACGATCCGGTGGCGCAGGAAGTCCACCGCCTTCACCCGCGCCCGCAGAACCTTCTGCTCTCCAAGCAGGTCGGCCAGCAAGACCTGGTCGTCCTCCGGGCGCATGCTTATCACGTTCTCCATCACCTTCGTCTCCGCCCCTTCCTCAGCCAGGAACACGGTTGCCTCGCACATAGCCATTCTCCCCTCTAGTAGCTTGCACTAGCCTCTTGCCCAAAACAAGAAGACCACCCAACGACGGCCTGCCGGCCGGACGGTGATCTTCATGATCGGCGCTCTTCGATTAGGGGCCAGAACCATAGGCTGGCTTCATACCAGCGAGAGCATCGTAGCATACGGCTCGCGCGCCGTCAAGCAGGAGTGAGCCGTTCCCTGATGATCTGGATCGCCGCACTGATCTGCTTGGTAAGGGGTCGGCTCTCGATGCCGACGATCTCCAGGTGCGGCTGGCAGATAGGCAGCAAGAGCTTCAGCCCGCGGGCAGAGGCCACGCTCTGGGCGATGCCGACGGTGACCTCGCCCATCATCGAATCGGGGATGACGACGCCGATGGGGCCGAGCACGACGTCGGCAAGGCTGATCGACACGCGGATGGCGTTCTCGCCGGAGGCGCCCCGGCTGGCCCGCGCGCGCATCATCTTCTCGGTGGCAATGGCCGACGTGCCGAGGGCGATGATCTCCACGTCCAGCGACAGCTCCTGGCGCAGCTGATGGACAATCTGGGCCCCGATGCCGCCGCCCATGCCGTCGATGACCGCGATGATCATGCCTACCTCTGCAGCGCCCCCTAGGAGGTAGTGTCCGCCACGTCCGGACTCGCCGCCGACGGTAATATAGCGGCAGGCATCTTGCTTGTCAAACGCCGACCGTCCGCCCGGCTCTCAAGCGTCGATAATCTCGGTGAGGGCCCCGCCGGGGGCGACCATCGGGTACACGTTCTCTTCCGGCTCGATGATGAACTCCACGAGCGCCGGCCCATCCACGGCCCGCGCCCAGCGCAGGGCCTCGGCCACGTCCTCGTCTTGCTCCACGCGCCGCGCCGGCACGTCGTAGGCGTCGGCCACCTTCAGGAAGTCGGGACCGGTTATCGTCGTGCTGGAGTAGCGGCGAGAGTAGAAGAGCTCCTGCCATTGCCTGACCATCCCCAGGTAGCCGTTGTTGAAGAGGGCCATCTTCAGGTCGACACCTTCCTGGACCACGGTCGCCAGCTCTTGGACGGTCATCTGGAGGCCGCCGTCGCCGGAGACGAGCCAGACGTCGGCCTCCGGGCGGCCCATCTTGGCGCCCAAGGCCGCCGGCAGCCCGAAGCCCATGGTGCCGAGGCCGCCCGAGGAGAGGAAACTGCGCGGCCGGTCGTACACGTAGTGCTGGGCCGCCCAGAGCTGGTGCTGGCCCACGTCGGTGACGATCACCGCTTCCCCCTTGGTTTCTTGCTGCAGCTGGCGGATCGCCCGCTGGGGGCTGACATGCCCGTTGCCGCCCCATTCCCGGGCCGGCGTTTCCGCCCGTCGGCGGCTCAGCTGCGCCAACCACTCGCTGCCGTCTCGCTTCACCCCTTCCCTGAGCAACGCCTCCAGGAAGACACGCACGTCGCCGACGAAGGAGACGTCGGCCGCCACGTTCTTGCCTATCTCCGCCGGGTCGACGTCGACGTGCACCACTGTCGCCCGACTGGCGAAGGCCGCGGTCTTGCTCGTCGTGCGATCGCCCAGGCGAGAGCCGAGCACCAGCAGCAGGTCGCAATCGGCGAGGGCCAGGTTGGCGTAAGCCCGCCCGTGCATGCCGACCATTCCGAAGTACAGTGGATGCGACCCGGGGAAAGAGCCCAAGCCCATCATGGTCGAGATGACGGGGATGCCGGTCGCCTCGGCCAGGCGCCGCAGCTCGGCGCTGGCCCCGCTCAGCTCGACGCCGTGGCCGGCGAGGATGAGCGGCCGCTGGGCCCCGCGGATGAGCGCCGCCACCTGGCGCACGAGCCGCGGGTCGGCGTCCACGTTCGCTTCGGGTTGTGGCTCCGGCGTGGCCAGAGGCGAGAGCCTGTCCTGGGCCACCTGCACGTCTCGCGGTATGTCGACCAGCACCGGGCCCGGCCGGCCGGAGGCGGCCAGGCGAAAGGCCTCGTGCAACGTGGGCCCAACCGCCGCCGCCTCGGTGACGAGGAAATTGGCCTTGGTGATGGCTTTGCTGATGCTGCAGGTGTCCACTTCCTGGAAGGCGTTGCGCCCGAGCAGGTTCGTCGGCACCTGCCCGGTAATAGCGACGATGGGAGATGAATCCAAGTAGGCAGTAGCAATCCCGGTAATCAGATTGGTCGCTCCCGGGCCGGAGGTGGCCACGCAGACCCCAACCTTGCCCGTGGCCCGCGCGTAACCGTCGGCAGCGTGGGCTGCCGCCTGCTCGTGGCGCACCAGCACGTGGTGCAGGGGATAATCCGGCAGCGCGTGGTACAGGGGGATCACCTGTCCCCCGGGATAGCCGAAGACGACGTCCACCCCTTCCCGCAGCAGGGCCTCCCACACCATCTGCGAGCCGGTGAGGAGTTCGCCCTCGGCGCATTGCTGCCCTAGCGTTAGGTCCAAACCCGGTCTGCTTGCTACAACCATCGTTCGCTGTCCTCCCAGAAGTATGTTGCCGACGATGAGATTCGGGAAATAAAAAACCCCGTCCCCCAAGGGACGGGATGAGATTCCCGCGGTACCACCCTAATTAGCTTCACGCTCACTCGTTGAAGGGTACGTGTTCATACCCTCGTCGCGGTAACGGCTGACGGGACCGGCCAAGCCTACTCGGCACCGGCACCGCTGCCGGCCGCCTTTCGGTTGGCGGCTCAGGAACGATTTTCGGCCGGAGAACCTGCATCCGCTCGCACCAAAACGCGGACTCTCTGGGCAGATTGCTTCCGCCTACTCTTTCCTTCTTCGCCTTTGTAGAGGCATATTCACTTACTGTCGCTTATTGTACCAGGGCCTAAGCAGGTTGTCAACGGCGATTTTCGCGGTTTCGCGGCCGGGCCGTCGCCGCCCCTCTAGTGGCCGAACAGCATGTCGAGGACGTCCATTTCCGACGACTATGGCGGGCTCGGTTTGCTTGAATCTATGATAGGCACAGGGCCGCTGCGATAGGCACAGGGCCGCTGCCGGTCAAGGTAGGGGAGATGGCTGGCGGTGGAGCGGGCCACCGTCGGCAGACGGAACCGAGTCAAGGATCGAAGACACTTGACAGCCCCCGCGCGGGAATATACAATACGATTTGACCTCAATACCATTTGGGCGGCCGAGTGGTCGCAATCCGCGCAACGGAGGTGATAGCCGGTAGGGAGAACGCGTTGGTCGCTCGTAAGGGAGCGGTTGCAAGTCCGTCTGGTTCGCGAAAAGCGGTTTTGGCGCTAATGCCCGTTCCGGTGTGGACAGCCGGGATGACCGAAGAGTTCTGTTTTCGCCGAATTGCGTGACGTATTGCAGCCGTGTGGCCATGCTCCGCTCCGGGGGCGCTTGGCCGACGGCTATGGTTCGTAGCATTCGGCCCGAGCGCAAATTGAGAGAGGAGATCAAATGGCCAAGGTAGTTCTTGAGCACGTTACCAAGAAGTTCAACGAAGTCACGGCGGTCAACGACGTCAACATCGATATCCAGGACAAGGAGTTCCTGGTCCTGGTCGGTCCCTCCGGCTGCGGCAAGACCACCACGCTGCGCATGGTGGCAGGTCTCGAAGAGATCAGCTCAGGCAACATCTACATTGGCGACCGCGTCGTCAACGACGTCGCCCCCAAGGACCGCGACATCGCTATGGTGTTCCAGTCCTACGCCCTCTACCCGCACATGAGCGTCTACGACAACCTCGCCTTCGGCCTCAAGCTGCGCAAGACCCCGAAGACCGAGATCGACCGGCGTGTGAAGGAAGCGGCCGAGATCCTCGGCATCGGGGAACTGCTCAACCGCAAGCCCAAGCAGCTGTCCGGCGGCCAGCGCCAGCGCGTCGCCCTCGGGCGCGCAATCGTGCGCGAGCCGAAGGTGTTCCTGATGGACGAGCCGCTGTCGAACCTGGACGCCAAGCTCCGCGTGGCCACCCGTGCCGAGCTGATTAAACTGCACCAGAGACTGCAGACGACCATCGTCTACGTTACGCACGACCAGGTCGAGGCTATGACCATGGCCTCGCGCATCGCCGTTCTGAAGGACGGTCTCCTGCAGCAACTGGATACG
>JAJZQK010000333.1 GCA_021847625.1 Chloroflexota bacterium | reverse complement strand
CCGCAGCAAATCCTGCACTTTATCGTCGGACAGGCGCTCTTGGATCTCGGCGGCGCTGATATCGGAGTAGCACAATCTGGCTGCCGCCGCCATGGCAAGCTCGGGATCCGGCGTGTGACGGATGAGCTTGACTTCCATGGATCGGCGTGTGCCTCCTGGCTGGTGTGGACTAGAACGGTGGGCAATCTAGCGTTGATTATAGCATGGGCCAAGGGGCCGAACAAGCCTTCGCAATTGATCGCGGTCGCCGGCCGGGCCGGTGGAGCAGGAGCGGCTGCGAATTCGTCGCAACCTGGCGGCCACCAACGTCTGATGAGAACGTCCTTGTAGGGGCCGGGTTTCCCGGCCCGAGGGCGCGGCGACCGCGCCCCTACAATCCGGCGCGCGTTTTCAGGAGAAGACGAACCTTAGTCCTCTTCCTTCCCCAGGGCTACCGAGCGGCGATAGGCGGCCTTGACGCCCTTGATGACGGCCGCTCGCAAGCCGGAGGCCTCCATCTCCAACAGGGCTTCCGTGGTGGTCCCGGCGGGCGAGGTGACGCCGTTGCGCAATTCGGCCGGGTGCTTGCCAGATTGCTTCAGATACGCCAACGATCCGCTGAGGGTGTGGAACACAAGGTGTTCGGACTGGGAGCGGGAGAAGCCGATGTGCACGCCCGCGTCGACCAGCGCCTCGTAGAAAAGAAAGAGGTAAGCAGGGCCGCTGCCGCTCAAGGCGGTGGCCATGTCGATGTAGCGCTCTTCCTCGACGTACAGGTTGAACCCGAGGGCGCCCAGGATGATCTGCGTCTGCTCCTTCTGAGCCGCGGTCACCTGGGGCGTGGCCGTCCACACCGAGGCACCCTTGCCGATCTGACCGGGGGTATTGGGCATCACGCGCACCACGGCGAGGTGATGCAGCCCTTCGACCACGGTGCCAATAGGGATGCCGGCGGCAATGGTGATCACCAGCTGTTGGCGTTCCATGCGCCCGTTCACGCTCTTGAAGACGTGATGGATGGCCTGCGGCTTGACGGCCAGCACGACCACGTCGGCCCCCGCCACCGCTTCGCCGTTGTCCTGGGTAACCAGGACGCCGTAGCGCGCCTTGATCTCTTCCCGCCGTTCCTGCAGCGCGTCCGTGGCCACGATTTGCGAAGGTTCGAGAACGCCCTGGTTGAGGAGCCCCTTGATGAAAGCCTCTCCCATCGTTCCCGAGCCGATAACAGTCAGTCTCTGCAGCATCAAGCGCTCCCACCCCCGAGTAGTTTGACCGGCTCGCGGCCCGCAAGCGTGCTCCAATCATTGCCATCAAGAATGGCCGCCCGGCCGGCCGAACCCGCGCCACATTGTACCACCGTTCGCGCCCGATGCAAACAACGGGCGAGGAAATCCATCCTCGCCCCCTCGGGTCAGACAGTTACGAGCAAACGCTAGGCCCCGAAACGGCTGAGCTTCTGGGCGTATCCCATCATCAGGGTCATCGCCTCCACCATCGGGAAGCGCCCCAGGCTGCCGAGTCGGCATGTCCGCTCGTCGAAGGTGGGCAGCTTATCCGGTATGCACCACGGCGAGTGGAGCAGGAAGGGAACAGGGTGCCAGGAGTGGCTCTTGATCGCCGCCGGTGTGCTGTGATCGCCGGTGACGACCAGCACGTCCGGTTTAAGGTCCGTCACCGTCGGTAGGTGGCGGTCGACTTCCTCCAGCACGCCGACCTTGCGGTCGAAGTCGCCGTCCTCGCCCGCGCTGTCGGCATACTTGATGTGGACGAAGAAGTAGTCAAAGCGGTCGTAGGCGACCCGCAGAGCCGCAATGGACTCGGCGACGGAGTTCCCCGTCGGCTGTGCCTCCATTCCGACCAGGCGGGCAACGCCCCGGTACATCGGGTACGCGGCGATGGCGGCCGGCGTGAGCTTGTAGAGTTCCTGGAAGGTAGGAATTGCCGGCCGCTTGTTGAACCCGCGCATCAGGATGGCGTTCGCGGGGTGCTTCCCCTGCAAGACGCGGCGAGCTTCACGCGAGAAAGTGTTTATGAGGTCGGCCGTGCGCTTGGCCGCCGGTTGCAGCGGCTCGGCCTCTTGGATGGGTTTGCCCACCAGCAGCGGATCGGTGCCGGTGATCTGATCGGAGAGGTCGTCGCCTCGGAAGACAAGCAGCACCCGGTGCCCGCTTTCGGTCACGACGAGTGTCTGCACGCCGGGGATCTCGATCTTCCGCAGGTCTTCGCACAGCTTCTCGTTGAGCTCCGTGGAGATACGACCGGCCCGGCGGTCGGCGACCACTCCGTTCTCGTCGATAGTGGCGAAGTTGGCCCGAGCGGCCATATCATTTGCTTCCAGATGGAAGTCCAGACCGTAGGCGGACAGGGCCCCGCGGCCGATGTCGAACTGGACCGGATCGTAGCCGAACAGGGCGAGATGTCCCGCGCCGCTGCCCGGCGTGATGCCAGGGGACACCGGGTCGGCTAGCCCGCAGATCGAGCTGCCGGCTAGGCTGTCCATGTTCGGTAGATTGGCCTGCTCCATCTCGGTCAGGCCCGTGCTGGGATGAGGGAGGCCGCCCAAGCCGTCGATGACCAACAGCACGATCTTCGAGGGCGTCTTCGTGGCGAGTCCCTTCAGCACCTCCAACGAAATCATTCTAACAGCTCCTTCACAGCGTCATACGCTTCTGTCCATAGGTCCCGGTTGCTGGCGAAGGCCAGTTCCTCCAGTACCTCCTCCACCGGGAAGACGAACGTGTCGTGCCCGAGATGCTCGGGCCAGCTGGATAGCTTGTCGACACAGCGGGCCAGGTAATACACGACACGGCGGGTCTCGCCGGAGATGGCGAAGGTGATTTCTCCCGCCGGTTCAACGATCTCCACGGCGAGGCCGGTCTCTTCTGCTGTCTCCCGAACCGCGGTCTCCTGCAGCGTCTCGCCTGGCTCGACGTGCCCCTTGGGGAAGACGAACTCGCCCGCGGCGGTGCGGCGCAGCACGACGCCCCCGTCGCATGTGATGATGCAGCCGGCCTGCTTTACCTCTCTATCCATGGTAACAACCACAAAAGGACCGGGGACCTTAATCAGCTAGAACTAGTCCCCGGTCTGGCGCTCGACTTACTGCTTATCCGAGGCGAGGACGCCACTGGAAGCCCAGTCTTCCTTGGCCGTGTCCTCAAACACGATGGTGGTATGATCGGCCGAGGTCTTGCCGATTCGTACCACAGCCTCGGTGATCGCCTTGGCGAGCTCGGCTTTCTGCTCCTTGGTCCTGCCTGCGAACCAGGTGACCCTGATGATCGGCATCTGCCAACCTCCTGGACGGTGATGAGGCAATTCTACCATAGGCTAGAATGCCTGTCACGCTGGCGCTAACACGGCAGAATTGCCAGGGGTCCGCACCGCCCGGGGACTCTGCCCACCGGTTGGCCAAGGCTGCCCTAACACACTAGCGAGCCCTGATTAGGTTGCCGTCAGGGTCCAGTTCGACAAAGTGCTTGACCCGTCCCTCACGAAAGGACTGGCATTGGTTCTCGGGCAGATCGTCGGCGGGCTGGCGCGGGTTGTGTGCCATATCCACGCACCAATCCGGAACGATCTCCTGCGATAGGCAGGGCCCATTGCTAAAGTCCATGCCCTCGCCCTGGCGTTGACGATATATCTCCATGGCTCTCCGAATCGCTTCCTTGCGCCGGAGCCTGCCATTCTCGACGTCGATGTTTGTCACCGCGACTCCCTCCTCCCCTCTACCCAAGCCCGCCCCGGTGAATCAAACCCGTCGCCGAGGCGGGCCCCGCCATCGCCGCCACCCGAAAGTGGGCGGCAGCGGGCGCGGCTCATCCTACAGTTGAGCCGCAAATGCCGTGCCAGGTGGAGGGCGTCGCCGTCGCCGCGCGTTCGGGGAGCGGACGACGGCGACGAGAACACTATTTGAGGTCGAGGCGGTTCAGCGCAGTGAAGTCCGCTCCCTCGCGCGCCATTTCCCCCAGGGCGCGTTCGATATCGCCGGCTTTGGCGTTGATGCCGCGTACCGCGTCCAAGAGGACGGTGATCAGGAAGCCCGCGCTCAGGGCGTCGGTCACGGTGAACCTGACGCAGTAGTCCGTTGCGAGGCCCCCCACGTACAGGTGGCCGACGCCGTGACGGCGCATGACTTCGGCGAAGGGTGTGCCGTCTGCGGCGCGGGCCTGGAAGGCGGAGTAGGAATCCTCGTTGGAGTCGGTCCCCTTGGACAGTACCAGCACGTCTCTTGGCAGCTGCAGGCCGGGGCAGAACTCCGCGCCGGGTGTGCCCTGGACACAGTGCGCCGGCCACGGTCCGCCGCCGCTCTGGAAGTGCTTGGTCTCCGGGGGGTGCCAATCGCGCGTGGCGAAGATGGGCAGACCCTCTTCGCCAAAGCGCTGCATATATCCGTTGAGAACCGGGATGACTTCGTCGCCATCCGGTACGCCGAGGGCTCCCCCAGGACAGAAGTCTTTTTGCACGTCGACCACGACGAGGGCCTTCTTGCCGTCACTCATAGCAATTCCTCCGATGCTTCACTTCTACTCTCCCCGCGCTAGGTCCGCGAAGTAGTCCAGACCCATCGCCTGTTTCGCCGCCGCGAGCGTGGCCCGTGCCTCCCGCCGAGCGGCACGGCTTCCCTCGCGGATGATATCCTCCAGAAGGTCCTGGCGGTTCTCATACGTTGCCCGTCGCTCCCTGATAGGGTCCAAGAATTCGTTGATCGCCCGGGCCAGAATCCGCTTCACCTCCACATCGCCAACCTTGCCCGCCCGGTATCTCGTCTTCAACTCGGCGACCTCCTCCTTGTTCGGATTGAAGGCGTCCTGGTAGGTGAAGACGGGATTCCCCTTGACATGGCCGGGGTCGGTCGCCCGCAGGCGGGTGGGGTCCGTGTACATGCTCATTACCTTGCGCTCGACGGTTTCCCTATCGTCCGACAGGTAGATGGCGTTGCCGAGGCTCTTGCTCATCTTGGCCTTGCCGTCTA
>JAJZQK010000332.1 GCA_021847625.1 Chloroflexota bacterium | reverse complement strand
CACCTTGGTGATCGCCGCCGTCAGCGTCGTCTTCCCATGGTCCACGTGCCCGATCGTCCCCACGTTCACATGCGGCTTCGTCCGCTCAAATCTCTTCTTGGCCATCTCTCCTGTGAGTAACCTCCACAACGACGGTTGAGCTGCTAGCTGTAGACCCTCCGCCATTCCGGACGGCGGCACTCCCTCTGCCGTGTGCTCAGTCGGAGCCGCTGGGGAGACTCGAACTCCCGACAGCCTCATTACAAGTGAGGTGCTCTACCAGCTGAGCTACAGCGGCGGAAGCGGGGAAACAACTAGAACTATTAACACAAAAAAGCGCCCTGGTCAAGGGCACCTATATTCTACCTAAACGGTCATGAAATGTCAAGCGCAAGCCGTTGGGGTCAACGGAGGGGTCTCCGGCGACCATCGCCAGTGATTACCCCCTTCTTCGGCGCTCACGCCGCGATTAGGAATCCATTGCCCGGCTTAGCCGGGGCAGCGCCAAGAGAATTGTAGCCGCCATCACAGCTATCGAAACCCAAGCCGCTTGCGTGAGCCACCGCGTCCCCGATAGCAGGTAGACGAGGAGCGCGGGGTAGAAGATCAAATACGACTTGATCGCCACCGGCACGGGGGCCCGGAAGCGGTTGCCCAGGAAGAGCGTGAGATTGAAGGCCCCGTAGGTGAAAACGTAGAGCACCGCCGCCAGCGGCGCCAGGGCCCCCACCATCGCCAACGAGCCGACGACTATGGCCTCTCGCGCGTGATCGCATATCTGATCGACGAGTCGACCGAACCGAGAATCGCGTTCGTAGCGCCGGGCGAGCGCCCCATCCAGGACATCAAGTACGAGCGTGCCCAGGAACAGCGCCAGCGCTGTCAGGGGGGCCGTCGGTACGGTCAACGTGAAACCGACGGCGAGGGGAATCTGCAGTGCCGAGACCACGTTCGGGGACACGCCGAGCCTGTGCAGCAGGGCGACGAGCGGGGAGAGGACGGAGGAGGATATCTCCCTGGCCGTTCCCAGGAAACGCCGTTCGAAGCTGGAGAAGGAATCGAGCGGCCCCGTGGACTGCTCGAGGGGCTCCCTGCGTGTCGCCGTGTCGGGCTTAAGCTTGGGTTGCACGTTGTCCTCGTTCGCGCTGTCTCCAGGCCTCGTAGAGGGCTATTGAACCGGCCACCGCCGCGTTCAGCGAGTCCACGTGCCCACGCATTGGTAGCCTAATCAGCAGGTCGCACTTCTCTCGCACGAGATGGCCGAGCCCGCGCCCTTCGCTACCGACGACCAGGGCAATCGGCATCCGCAGGTCCTCTTCGTCGTATGCTCGCTTGCCCGCCATATCGAGGCCGACCACCCAGAGCCCCTTCTCCTTCAGGTATTCCAGCGTGCGAGGAAGGTTGGTGACCTGGGCGGTCCGCAGGTGTTCGACGGCGCCCGCGGAGGCCTTGACGACCACCCCCGTGATGCCCGCGGCGCGATGCTTGGGAACGATCACCCCGTGCGCGCCTACTGCCTCCGCCGTGCGTAGAAGACCACCCAGATTCTGGGGGTCCTGTAGGGAGTCGAGGACGAGAACTAACGGCGGCTCGTTCTGCTGCTCGGCCAGGGCGAGGATGTCGTCCACGCTCGCGTAGGCGTAGGCGGCGGTGTACGCCGCCACCCCCTGATGGTGGGTCGTTTTGCAGGCCCTGTCGAGGGCCTCCCGAGGGACCCTCTGGACCGGGACCTGCGCGCTGCGCGCCGCCGCTAGGACCTCGCCTAGGCTGCCGGTCTCCTGGGTGCCATGCGCTACCAGCAGCCGGCGGATCGCCCGCCGGCCGTGAAGCGCCTCGAGGACCGGCTTGCGTCCCCAGATTACTTCTTCAGCTTCCACGTGCTGCCTTCCGGCCTATCCTCGACTATGACTCCCAGGTCTGCCAGATGGTCGCGGATCTTGTCGGCCAGCGCCCATTGGCGGGCTGCCCGCAGATCCCGGCGCACGCTGATGAGGAGTTCGATGAAGGGCTGGGCGGCGACTTCTTCCTCCTGCTTCTCCTCCGCCATGGTGAAGCCCAGAACGTGCGCGAGTTCGCCCAGCGTGTGCTGGGCCTGGGCCAAGGCCTCCCCGCTGGCGCCCTGCTCGCGCGAGCGGTTGATGTCGCGGACCAGATCGAACAAGGCGGCGATCGCCGCGGGGGTGTTGAAGTCGTCTTCCATTGCCACCGTAAAGGAGAGCCGCGCCTTGGCCGTCGCCTCGGCCAGACTCCTGGTGGCCTCGGCGTTGGCGGTGCCCTCGGCCGGCGCCGCCAACATTCTTGCCGCGCGCATCCGTTCTACCCCCTTCGCCGCGGCGTCCAGACTCGTGGCGGTGTAGGTAAGCGGGCTGCGATAGTGAGAGGTGAGCACGAACAGGCGCAGAGCGTCCGCGCCGTGCTCGGACACGGCATCCCTAATCGTCACTAGGTTGCCGATGGACTTGGACATCTTCTCCCCGCCGAGCTGGAGGAGCCCGTTGTGCATCCAGTAGCGCACGAACGGCTTCTTGCCCGTATAGCCCTCGCTCTGGGCGATCTCGTTCTCATGGTGCGGGAAGATGAGATCCTGCCCGCCGCCGTGGATGTCGATCTGCTCGCCCAGGTAGCGCAGCGACATGGCCGAGCACTCGATGTGCCAGCCCGGCCGGCCGGGCCCCCAGGGGCTCTCCCAAGCCGGTTCGCCCGGCTTGGAGGCCTTCCAAAGCGTGAAGTCCATCGGGCTTTCTTTTTGCTCGCCGACCTCCACGCGCGCGCCGGCCCGCATTTCATCCAAGGAGCGGTGAGAGAGCTTCCCGTAGTCCGGGAGGCTGCTGACGCGGAAGTACACGTCGCCGTCGGCGACGTAGGCATGACCCTTCTCTATCAGACCCTCGATGATCTGGATTATCGGACCGATCTCCTCCGTGGCGCGCGGATAGACGTGGGCAGGCTCGACGTTAAGTAGCGCCATGTCTGCCATAAACTCGGCGATATACTTCTCCGCCAGTTCCTTGGTGGTGATCCCCAGACGGTTCGCCCGGTCGATGATCTTGTCGTCTATATCGGTGAAATTCTGGACGTGCTTCACCTTGTGGCCGGTGTATTCGAGATACCGCCTGATGGCGTCGAAGACTAGGTACGACATCGCATGGCCAACGTGCGCCGTGTCGTAAGGGGTGATGCCGCAGACATACATGCGGACCTCGTCGCCAATCGGCGTGAATTCTTCCAGTTGGCCGCTACGCGTGTTATAGATTCGCAAGGCTCTGCCCTCCAGCTGGGGCGGCATCGCGGTGGGCTGCCGTCTGGGCGGCACCCGCGATGCCCTCTTCCTCTCCTAACTCGGTTTGACCCCGCGCTCAAGCGCAAAGGGCGCATACACAATGTTAAAGTGTAATGCTCACCAGCCCCGCTGCACAAGTCCCCGTCCCAGCGCGCGGTCGCGGCCGGCAACCATCCGGGCAAGCCCA
Organism: Chloroflexota bacterium; assembly: GCA_021847625.1. The sequence goes on along the minus strand of JAJZQK010000332.1, from coordinate 1,519 downwards.
AGGGCACACGCTTAACCCACGGGAGTCTCGATGCAAGGGGATGGATCTAAGTCTACGTGCCCTCTGCCATCCTGTCAAGCAGCGCAACCGCGAGGGCGGCAATGCCTTCCCGGCGACCCACGAAGCCAAGCCTCTCGTTGGTGGTGGCCTTTATGCTCACGCGATCGACGGCAATGCCGAGGGCATCGGCAACCGTCCGCCTCATCTGCTCGTTGTGGGGGGAAAGCTTGGGCGCCTCCGCGGCGACGGAGACGTCCACGTTCACCACTTCCCAGCCGCGCGCACCCACCAACTCCCGCACTCGGCGCAGCAGGCCAATGCTGGAAGCATCCTTGTACTGGGGATCGTCCGGGGGGAAATGCTGGCCGATGTCGCCGAGGGCCAGTGCGCCAAGGATGGCGTCCATTATGGCGTGCACCAATACGTCGGCATCGGAGTGCCCCTCCAGTCCGAGGGGATGGGCGATGGGTACCCCCCCCAGAACAAGGGGCCGTCCCTGCACGAGCCTGTGGACGTCATAGCCTATGCCGACCCTTGGCACCGGCGCCTCTCCAGGAGCACCGCCGCGAGGAGTAGGTCCTGCGGCAGAGTGATCTTGATGTTGTCAGGGCTGGACGGGTACACGCGGACAGGGTGGCCCTGTTGTTCGAGGAGCATCGCGTCGTCGGTGACTTCGGCCTGCGCGGATTCGTAGGCAGCGACGATCAGTCGGTACCCGAAGACCTGGGGGGTCTGCACCGCCCAGAGGGCGGCCCTCGCCGGCGTGTCGAGAATGACGAAGTCCGGTCCCACCACCTTGATCGTGTCCGTAACGGGGACGGCGGCAATCGCGCCCCCGGTGACGCCTGCCTCGGCGATGCCACGCTCGATCAGCTCGGGAGTAATGAGCGGACGAGCGGCGTCATGAATAACCACCCAATCGCAATCCCGCAGCTGGCGTAAGCCGGCGGCGACGGAGTCCTGTCGGCGAGCCCCTCCCTGGCACACGCGAGCGACCTTGCGCCACCCCCCGCGCCGCACGAGTTCGCGCCCTTGCTCGAGATTGCGCTCGGCAAGCACGAGCACCACCCGGTCGACGCTAGGGCTAGCCTCGAAGGCCCGGAGGCTGTATGCAACGACCGGCTCGCCGGCCAAGTCGGCGAACACCTTGTCGACACCTGCCCTTGTGCTGGCCCCTGCGCCGACAATCACTGCCCCGACCGTCACGGCTCAATCCTTTGGTTGGCCGAAGATCATGCGTCCGGCGACCGTCTGGAGGACGCGTGTGACCATGACGTTCAGCTCGTTGTTCAGGTGGCGGCGTCCGTTCTCCACAACCACCATCGTCCCGTCGTCGAGATAGCCCACGCCTTGGCCGTACTCCTTGCCCTCCTGAATGATCCGGACGGTGATGTCCTCGCCCGGCAGGACGACGGACTTGAGGGCGTTGGCCAGCTCGTTGATATTGAGCACGCGCACACCTTGCAGGGCGGCCACCCGGTTAAGGTTGTAATCGTTGGTGAGGATGGCGCTGCCCCCT
>JAJZQK010000331.1 GCA_021847625.1 Chloroflexota bacterium | reverse complement strand
GAACTTGTGCTGGCGGGCGTCCGAGCGATAGATCGCGAGGTAGTCGATCTGACCCGACTCAAGCGCGGCGATGAGCTCGGTTTCGGTGTCGCGCATGTTCGTCTTGGGCGCGTTGGCGAGGATGGCGGCTTCAAGACCAGGCTGCTTGTAGAAGTTCTCCGCGAGATTGAGCATCTGCACCGTTTGGTAGCCGGAGGGATCGGTGTCGGGATTGGACCGGCCAATCTGTACTCCCGGGCGGGAGAGAATCTTGTACCAGTTATCAGCCGTAATCTCGCCCGCGTATTTGCTCTTGCTCGTATAGACGAAGGTGATGGCGTTGGTGGCAAAGCCAGCGTACCAGTCGGTGTACGCTGGCTTTCCATTCTTTCCGAACATGTACTTCGGAATCACCTGGTAGTCGGCCACGGCGACAACGTCGGCGGGCTGGTGCAGCTCCGTCACCTGCTTCACCATTTTGACGCTGCCGCCGAACTGCGCCTGAATCGTCACGTTCGGGTACTGCTTCATGAACGCGTCGTCGATCTGCTTGAACGGCCTCGCGAGCGTCCCGGCGCCGAAAATCGTCAGGGTGACCGGGCCGACAGCGGCCGTCGATGATTCAGTGCTTGCGGTCGTCGATTCGGGTGGACTCGCCGTCGTCGACGTTGCCGATACTGCGCTCGACGACGACGTGCTCGACGTGGACCCGGTCGGTGAACTGCTGCAACCGCCCACGAGGACTGCGAGCAGGGCCACGGCGACGACAGGAATGAGGCGTTTCATTGCTTCTCCCTCGCTAGGATACGCGCAGGCCGATACTTGGCTCGGGGTGCGGCGGGGATAGCGGGAGGAAGCGATGAATCGACATGCGCGCGAGACAAACCCATGCCATGCAAACTCGCGCCAGAGGCAAACCCTCTTCAGGTCTCCTTTCCACAGTGGGAGACACGGCCGTTTCCAGCTGTACCCTGCCGGCTCCGGGTCCGTAGGATCGCTCCCCGTAGGTTCCCGGTGCTCGAAGACCCCTCGTGATCGGGCGGCAACCAGCAGGCTGCCTATGTCCAGGCCACAGTAGCAGACGGCGCAGCGCACGAGAAGGGGCCCAGAACGAGAACAACGCTGGGGAGGTCGATGGTCAGTCGAGCGACCAGGCAAGGTTCGCTCTCGACTTGGAGGTCATTCCCGGAAGGGTGGAATCAGCCAGAACAAAGACGGGCTTCCTCGGGGGGACTGCATTCGCGGACGTTCCCGACCTACCGTCCACTGAGGAACCGGAACCTGCACTCGTCGCCGTCGCCAAGAGTACGCGAGCAACTGCTTAGGGAGTTCCTCAGCTTCGTCAACGGACGCTGGGCCGAGGTCGCCTCGGTGCTCCGGCGCATGCGCTAGCAGGCTGTTGAGAATCGGCAGCTGAGACCAGGCCTGACGACCAGCGCGGCGCACTCGAGGGCCCTTGGGGTGCGGATCCCGCCCCCGGGCGGCGCCCACGGTCATCGGGCGCTTCGGCTGGATGAAGGACCGAGGTTGGATACGCAAGCTCCTCCATCGGGGCCTCGACAAGGTGGCGGCCGTCTTCATACTCAGCTGCGCCTGCTACAACCTGGTGCGCCTCAGGACCTTGCTGGCGGAGCCAGCACTTGGATGGGGCGAGGCGGGGAGATGAGGGCGAAACAGAGAGGAATACCCGCCCCCGAGGGAGAGATTCCGCTCTCTGGGGGCCAGTATCGGTCCATTCTGCTCACCGGGGCCTGTTCGGGGGGCCGGAAATTAACAGCCTGCCAGACGTTGTCCTTCAGGCAAGCGGCCGTCCTCTCCTGCGCCCGCGTGGGCGACTCGGCGCGTGCTCTGCTACAGTGCAGCTCACACACAGCCCCCGGGGGTGTCCGATGCGAGGTCGACGCTCTGCTCTCCTGCTCATCCTCCTGTGCGCCTGGGTAGCCCCGCTCAGTCTTGGGCTCACTGCGGCGGCATCTGCTCTTCCTCCGGCGCTGAGGAGTCCCTTGCCGCCGGCAGTTTCGTCGCCGTTCACCGACGTCCCCCCAGGGTCTCCGTCCGCCACCGCGATCGACGACCTGCACCAGCTGGGCATCGTGGTCGGCTACCAGCAGGCGGACGGCTCGAGTCGCTTTCAGCCGAACCAGCGGGTGCTGCGCGCGCAGATGGCCAAGATGGTCGTCTTGGCCCTGGGACTCGACGTTGACCCGACCTTGTCCCCGCCCTTCCTCGATCTGGGTCCCTTGAACCCCGCGAATCCCTATCCCCACGCCTACATCGCCTTGGCCGCGAAGCTGGGTATTATTCGTGGCCAAGACCCGGCGCACTTCGCCCCCTGGATCCCCGTCACCCGGGAGCAAGCTGCCAGCATGGCCGTGCGTGGCATCGATGCGCTTCGACCGGGTCGACTGCTCGACCCCCCGACCGACTTCCGTGGGATCTGGGCGGAGCAGGCGAGTTCGACGCACGCGGCGAACGTACGCCGAGCGGAGTTCAATGTGCTGTTCGCCGACCTGCCGCTGGGAGAGCTCTCGCCCGCGGGGACGATGAGCCGAGCGGAGGCGGCCGTCCTTCTCGATCAGGTGTACCTGGCCACCCGCGCGGCGGAGGGCGAGAGCGGGATCTTCGGGCAGGTGCTGCTGGGGCCTCTCTCGCCGGTCGAGCGCCTGGGGCAGGTGAACGAGCGCCCCTACGAGGCGACTGTCCAGGTCCTGGGCGCAGACGGTCAGCTGGTGGCCGAGTTCCGCTCCCGGGCGGACGGGACCTTTCGCTTGGAGCTCCCGCCTGGCACCTACCGGCTCGAGCCTACACCGGGGCCCATCTACCCGCGGGGGGAGGAGCAGACGGTCACCGTCCAAGTCGGTAGTCTCACCCGCGTACTGGTTCGCTATGACACGGGCATCCGGTAGGAGCGCGGCTCGAGTCGGAACGTCACCTGCCCTGAGGAGTTGAGGCGGGAGCCGCAAGCTCCCGACCAGCGAAGAGCAAAGGCACTACTCTTGCCAGTGGTTTTCGGCGGTCCAGCTCTACGATCTAAGCCCGAATCCACCGACTGACTGCGCAACAATCGGGTAGCACATAGGCGACAAGTGGTAACCGTTCAGCCCCCCCACAAGAATCAGGCAAGCAGGGGAACGGGATCGCCCCGGATGCGAGCACTGAGGACGTCGGTGAGGTAAAGGAAGAGTGAGCGCCGCTGCAGGCGGCAGGTAACCGAAGCCGACAGCAGCCGCTCGATGGTGCGCTCCCCTTGATCGGACTGGCTCCCGAGTGAGAGCTTGCGGTAGATAACCGCCCCGCGCAGGCCGCGCTCGGCGTGGTTGTTGGTGGGTTCGACGCCGGGAACGGTGGTGAAGGTCCAGAGGGCGGGCCAGCGCTTGAGCAGGTTATTCGCGAAGATCCGGTAGCGCTTGGTCTTCGCGCTCTTGCACGCCGCCTGCGTAAGCAGCGCCCGAAGCTCCGCCTTCAGTGGTCCGACCTGCTCGAGCAGACGACTGCGGTCGCCGTCCTGCCGGAACTCGCCCCAGACCTGAAACATCCGTTCTGCGATCTCAAGCCCCGCCAGGCCGAACTGCTTCTGGGCCCCGACGCTCTCGCTGTGGGCGGTGAAGTCGCGGAGGAGATGCGCGAGAGCACAACTGCCGCTGTTCTGGGTCGAGGTAGTCATAGGCCCACCAGCGGTCCGAGCAGGCGATACCGGAGAAGTCGAGGCCGAGCAGGGCTTCAGCCTCGCGTTGATGGCGGTCGGGGGCGATGCGAAAGAGCGCCTGCCCGGCGGTGGGCACGCCCCAGAGCGTGCGCTTCGCCCCGGCGGTACGCCAGCCGGTCTCGTCGATGTTGACCGCCCGGGCGTCACGAACGCATCGAAGCAGCTCGTCGTGGGGCTCGGCGAGCGCTTCTCCGACGCGGCTTATGATCGCGTCGACCGAGCCCGTCGAAAGCTGGGCCCCGAACAGCTCGCGCAGAAGCTCGACGGTGTCACGGCGGGAGACGCGATTGCGGACCGCGAGTGTGGCCACGGCCGCCTGCAGGCGGGGGCCGGAAGCTCCTCGGGGGGCGTCGCTCGGCAACTCGGCCCGTGTCTCTTGGGCACACCGCGGGCAGCGTAGCCGGTGCAGGCGGTGCTCGGTCACCGTGACTGCGATCGATGGCAACTCGGACACCTGGTGACGGTGCGGCGTGGCCGCGTCCACGAGATCGTTTTCGGTAAAGGGGCGTGCGCATGTGTGGCAGCGCTCCGGCCAGTGGTCGATCACTTCGTCCACGTGCTCGAAGGGAAGCAACTGCCGGTTCTTGCCCGGATGTCCGGGTTGACCGCCGGGCCCGCGACCCGACTGCGGCTTCTGCGGACGGGGCGGTGCTGAGGGCGGATCCAGCGAAGGCGGCAGTGATGAATTGCGCGAGGTGCGGTTCAGCTGTCGCTCAAGATCGGCCACTCGGATCTCAAGCCGCCGGTTCGCCTCGATCAGCTCGTCGAGGCGCATGAGCAGAGCAATCGCGGTCTCCCGGTCACCGTCGAGAATGGCCTCCGCCTCGGCACGGTCCACGGCGCCTGGGTTCGCTGAAACCGGCCCGGTCCCTTCTCGCGCACGATCGCAACACGGTCTCTCTTCGCGGCCGGAGCGGCGATCCTTCCAGCGTGACATCACCGGTCCGGCGCACGTGGGCTGAACGGTTACCTTTCTTGTGGGACTAGCGGCTACATCAGCTGCGGAACACACATGTCGGTAAGGGGCGCCGGTGAGATCGGGCCCGCTGTGGAACACGTCGCGGCGTACTGCCTTGTCGGTCAGATCCCCGAACCAGCACTCGACCACGTCCAGCCAGGAGCCCTGGGTGGGGCCGCAGTGCAGCTGGAAGCGCGGGTGCCCGACCTGCCGGGTGGCGACATGCGCGTGTTAGCGGGTACCAGCTCTTCAGGATCACGTGCAGCTCGACCTCGTGCGCAAGCTCGCCACAAACTCAAAGTCACGAGAGCCGAGTTCGGCCCGCAGGGTT
>JAJZQK010000330.1 GCA_021847625.1 Chloroflexota bacterium | reverse complement strand
CGGCACCGTCGTGCCGTCCGTGATCTGGGTCCAGTACCCCGATGGGACGCGAAATACGATCTGGGATTTGGAGTACGCCATGGATTCGGTGCGTTTCCTTGACGGCGGCGGCCAGTTCGAGATCGGGCCAGGCGTGTTCACCATCTACGTTCAGCTGACGTTCGGCGGGCGCACGCGGACTCTCTCGACTAAGGTGGTCGTCGAGACAGACTAGCATATGAAGAGCAAAAAGCCAGAGCGTGCAGGAAATCGGCGGGCCGGGGCGAATACGTCCCCGGCATTTTGGTACTCGAAGGAAAATACGTACCCAATACTGGCACCTAGACAACGGTTTGCCCCACGGGAGGTATAGGCTCATGACCCAGGCGGGTCAGGCACGTGACCCCAGAACCGCAACCGCAACCGCAACCGCAACCGCACCAGCAGACGTGGCTTACGAAATCCTCATCCGGAACGGTGTACCCATGCACTATAAGGACCTGTTGACGGAGGTCCTGCGGCTGAAGGGAATGGAGTCGGCCGCGGACACCGGTCGCCTGGTGGCCGGCATTCTGACCGACATCAACCTCGACAGTCGTTTCGTTCACGTGGGCCAGGGGCAGTGGGCCCTGCGCCGGTGGGCGCCCAAGCAGCAGGAGACGAAAGTGCCGTCCCTGGTGCCGGTGGGACGGGACCTGCGACGCCGCAAGGATTACGCTCTAGTGATCGAGGACGAAGACGATGACGACAAGGATGACCCGGGCTCGGTCGACGCCGAGGCCGATGACCCAGAGGGGGAAGACGAAGAAGGCTGGGAAGTGGAGCCGGAACCCGGCGCCGACGACCCCGGCGCCGACCCGGAGGCCGATTCTGACTCCGACGACGACCCGGAGGACTAGCTCCAGCGCCTTTCGCCAAAGACCTTGGGAATCTGACATTTTCCAAGAGGGATTCCCCCTGCCCAGGAGAATATGAGTCTTTGTTTTTGAGGCATGGCCGGCCGCGGGCGGACATCCCGCGCCAAGCGGGTGGTAGAGCGGGGCGGCTACGCTGAGGAGGATTCATGCGGGAACTCGGGGCGAACTTCAGATCCGACTTAAGATTAGAACGAGAGAGGATTCACTCCACCTCGTAGGATTTCGAGCCCAGCGTCGGGACGCTGGGCTCAGTCTCTTTTTTTGGGGCGCATTGCGGGGACGATAAAAACGGTTTCAGGCGCTTGGGCGCTCTCGGGAGGTTTCCATGGCCAAGTTCATTTTTGTGACCGGCGGCGTTGTATCCGGCCTGGGGAAAGGCATCACGGCGGCTTCCATCGGCCGCCTGCTGAAGAGCCGCGGCTACCGGTTAGGTGTTATGAAGATCGACCCCTACATAAACGTCGACCCCGGCACCATGAGCCCCCTGCAGCATGGTGAGGTCTTCGTCACCGACGACGGCGCCGAGACCGACCTCGACCTCGGGCATTACGAGCGCTTCATCGACCTTGAGCTCAGCAAGGGCAACAATATGACCACCGGTCAGGTTTACGGTTCGGTCATCGCGAAGGAGCGGCGCGGCGATTTCCTGGGCGGCACGGTGCAGGTCATCCCCCACATCACCAATGAGATCAAGGACCGCATCCGCAAGGTCGCCGACGAAGACGGCGTGGACGTGGTGTTGGTCGAGATCGGCGGCACGGTGGGCGACATCGAGGGCCTGCCCTACATCGAGGCCATCCGCCAGCTGCGCACCGACGTCGGACCCGAGAACGTCCTTTACGTGCACGTCACATACGTGCCCTACATCAGCGCCGCCGGAGAGCAGAAGACCAAGCCGACCCAGCATAGTGTGCACGAGCTGCGCGCCCTGGGCATCAGCCCGCACATCATCGTCTGCCGGACCGAGCGGCCGATGCCGAAAGAGATGAAAGAGAAGATCGCCCTCTTCTGCGACGTGAAGCCCGAGGCGGTCATCGAGAACATCGATGCGGCCAGTCTCTACGAAGTGCCCTTGTTGCTGGATAAGGAAGGGCTGACCGACCTGGTGCTGCGGCTGTTGGACCTGCCGAAGGGCGGCCCGGACCTTAAAGAGTGGCGGGAGATCGTGCGGCGCGCCAAGGCCCCGACCCATGAGGTCACCATCGCGCTGGTCGGGAAATACGTAGCCTTACACGACGCCTACCTGTCGGTGGGCGAGGGGCTGGCCCACGCTGGCATCTTCCACGACGCCCGGGTCAACGTCCGGTGGGTGAACTCCGAGGAGCTGGAAGAGGTCGAGGCGGATCTGGGGTCGGCCGCCGCCCGGGAGAGACTGGCGGCGGCCCTGGAGGGAGCCGACGGTATCCTGGTGCCCGGCGGTTTCGGCGGGCGGGGCGTCGAGGGCAAGGTGGCGGCCGTGGAGTACGCGCGCACAAAGAAGGTGCCATACCTCGGCATCTGCCTCGGCCTGCAGGTGGCCACCATCGAGTACGCCCGTAACGTTTTGGGACTGAAGGACGCCAACACGACGGAAATCGATGTCGCGACGCCGGACCCGGTCATCGACCTCATGGCCGAGCAGAAGGGTGTCGAAGCCATGGGCGGGACCATGCGGCTGGGGCGTTATCTCTGCAAGTTGACCCCCGGGACGCTGGCGGCCAAGGCTTACGACGACGGCCAGGTCTGGGAGCGCCACCGCCACCGCTTCGAGTTCAATAACCAGTACCGCGACCGGCTCACCGCCGCCGGCATGGTCGTGGCCGGCGTCTACGAGGCCAAAGACCTGGTCGAGATCATCGAGCTGAAGCCGGCGGATCACCCCTGGTTCGTGGCCACTCAATTCCACTTCGAGTTCCGGTCCCGCCCTAACCGGCCGCATCCTTTGTTCCGGGACTTCATCGGGGCCGCCCTGAAACATAAGTCGGAGAGGTAGACCCTCCACGTGGGGGTAAACCCCCACAGAGCCCCCACAGAGGTAACCTCCCATAGAGGCAACCTCCCACAGAGGTAACCTCTCATAGAGACACACCCCAATAGCGCACGTCCTCGCTCTACCAGCGATTGTGCCGGGGACGACTAGATTGTCAATCCGAGACACAATTCCCGAAACACGAGTGTGTCTGGAGTACGCACGGCTTCCTCGTCGGGTACCCTGGGGGGTACGAAACGGGCCTCTCGGAGGCTCCGCCGGCGCTTTCCCGACCTGCCCAGCCTGTAACATCCGAGCGCTGCGCTTAGGGGTTAAGCGCTCTACCAGCGCAAATCGGAAGGCAGGATGGGGTGGCGCTGGGTCTTGGCTGGCCTCGGTTGCCTTCAGCCGTCCAACGAGCACCGCCTGACGGTCGAATGTGAACTGGGGACACAAGGGGTTTCTGAGAAATGTGTCCTGAGTTGACCGCCGACACCCATCTTGGCATGATACCCCCCCTCCCTTCCTCCCTCCCCCCCCCCTCCGAGTCCGCCCTCACTGCGGGAAACCACCTGAGGAAACCTTGCCGGATAATTGGACCCGCTTGTGATTTCCCACCGCTCCCCAGAAACGTTAACAGACATTCGCCAAAGCGGCCGGTCATCTGTCGCCCAAAAGCTCGTCTCATCATACTATGTAAAGACGCCACCTAAGCGGCGGTGCAAGGGACGGGGTGGTCAGATGAGTTGGTACTTCCAGAAGCCGTCGGGGCCCAGTCTGTCCAGTCGGCACACGGCCGCGAAGGTCAGTGCCACTCCGTGTTCGCGATTCCCTTCGCCTGGCTCGTCGCCGCCCGCCACAGCTTCGACCTCACCTGCCTCATGGGCCTTCCACCCACGCCTGACCCCCGGCGTTCGCGGCGGCTGCCCGGGGTGCGGGCCGCGCATCCGCCGGTTCATCGACGAAGGCCTGATCAACCCCAACCTGGTCGTCCGCCACAGAGGTCACTAGATCGGCGACCAGGCAAGCCATGATTTGGCAGAGTTGCGAGTTAACATAAACGCAGGGAACATACCCACTGACCGCGAAACCGCAGCTACAAGTAGAATTCCTCCCCGCTCCCTCCCGCCTGAGCCGGCCCTCCCCAAGGCCGGCTCCCCTTTGTTTCCTGTGGTTATGGTCCCGCCTGGCCAGACACGTCCTACAGGACCAAGAGGGTTGGGAATACTTGACACGAATTCCCATGAAGGCAGTTTCTCATAGCCGAGGTTCGCCATGGGGAGGGGTGCTGCGAAGTTGAAGATAATCAAGCTGGCGGTTCAGGGTTTCCGATCGCTCAAAGACGTTGAATGGGAGCCAGGTGATCTCAACGTCGTGATCGGTCCGAACGGTGCGGGGAAGTCCAACTTGCTAAGGCTGCTCGAACTTCTATCCGTTCTTGCCACTGGCGGATTGGGAAAGTACATCCAAAGTCTTGGCGGAATGGAGCCACTTGTCTGGGATGGCCAGGCGAGCAGCATAGTGATTCGAGTGAAAACTACTCCCGTCGACGCCAGTCGTGACATTAAGAAGGACTCAATGACCTATGGCGTGAGGCTGGCGAGACTGGGAACTGGCAGCGCCTACAGGATTGACGATGAGACTCTTGAGAACCCCTATCGGATGGAGCTTGGCAGTTACAAGACCCCTCTCACATTCCTCCACCGCCATAATCGCACTGCTCGGGTTCATGACGAGCATGAGCACCAGCTTGAGACATTCGAAGAGCCACCGGATGAGGAGACGATTCTCTCTTTAGCAACGGGCGCTTTTTTCCCCAATCGGCTTATAGCGATGTTCCAGCAGCAGATGGCTTCGTGGAGTGTGTATCACGATTTTCACGTTAACAGGGACGCTTTAGTGCGTCAGCCTGCTGTAGCCCGCCCCGAAACTCGGGTCGACCCCGACGGTCAAAACCTCATCTCGGTTCTGCACACTCTGTACTCGGAGAGCCGTGAGTTCAAATACCAGATTAACACCGCTATGCGTGCGGCCTTTGGCAGTGACTATGAGGAGTTAAGCTTTCCTCCGGCCGCGGATCAACGCATTCAACTTCGTGTCCGTTGGAGGTCGCTGAAGAGGGGGCAATCGGCAGCAGACCTCTCGGAT
>JAJZQK010000329.1 GCA_021847625.1 Chloroflexota bacterium | reverse complement strand
TGGCGGCGACGACGAACGGCGTGATGCTCGCCGCCAAGGCGGCAGAGCTGGTGGCGGCCGGGCTGAAGCGGGTGAACGTCAGCCTCGACACCCTGCGCCCGGAGCGATTCGCCCAGCTGACCCGCGTCGACGCCCTGCCGCGGGTGCTGGAAGGGATCGAGGCGGCGCAGGCGGCCGGCCTCAGGCCCGTCAAGATCAACACCGTCGTCGTGCGCGGCTTCAACGACGACGAGGTGGCGGACCTGGCGCGGACGACGCTCGAGCGCGACTGGCATGTGCGGTTCATCGAGTTGATGCCCCTGGGCGAGAGCGAGGCCTGGAAAGACAACGGCTATGTGCCGACGAGCGAGGTGCGGGCGCTGGTCGAGGTGCTGGGGCAGCTGGAGGCGGCCGACGGGGCGACGCCGCGGGCCGGCAATGGGCCGGCGCGCTACTACCGCCTGCCGGGCGCCCGCGGCACCATCGGCTTCATCAGTCCGGTGAGCGAGCACTTCTGCTTCCAGTGCAACCGCCTTCGCCTGACGGCCGATGGCCGCCTGCGCCCGTGCCTCCTGCGCCAGGACGAGGTCGACCTGCGGGCGGCCCTGCGGGCGGGCGCCGGGGTGGAGAAGGTCGCCGAGCTCATCCGGCAGGCCGTCCGCCTGAAGCCGGAGGGCCACCGCCTGGCCGAGCACGAGTCGCCGCGCGGGCGCACGATGTCGCAGATAGGGGGGTAGGTCGTGGCAGATGAGAGGGAGCTGACCCACTTCGACGCGGCCGGCCGGGCGCGGATGGTCGACGTGAGCGAGAAGGCCGACACCGCCCGGGAGGCCGTGGCCCGCGGGCGCGTGCGCATGCGCGCGGAGACGCTGCGGCTGATCAAGGAGAACCGCATAAGCAAGGGCGACGTGCTGGCGGTAGCCCAGGTGGCGGGCGTCATGGCGGCCAAGCGCACCTGGGAGCTCATCCCCATGTGCCATCCCCTGATGCTGACGAGTGTGGGCCTGGCCTTCCGGCTAGACGAGGAAGCGAGCACCGTGTCGATCGTGGCGACGGTCAAGACGACCTGGAAGACGGGGGTGGAGATGGAGGCCCTGACCGCGGTATCCGTGGCGGCGCTGACCATCTACGACATGTGCAAGGCCGTGGACAGGGGTATGACCGTGGAGGAGGTGAGGCTCGCCCGCAAGAGCGGCGGCAAGAGTGGTACTATAGTGCTAGACGAGAGCGAAGGCGGCCCCTAAAGTCTGGACAAGGCGTGCTCACGCCTGTATAATCGACGCAAATTCGGCGGAGAATCGACCTTACGGTCGGGGTGTCGCAGATCTATGGCCCGTACGCTCTCGGCGCGATCGTTGGCCTTGGCAGTGACAGGGCTGGTGATCGTCGATCAGGCTGCCAAGCTGTGGGTGCAGGCAAATCTGCCGCTGCGGGCAGACCTGCCGCTGTTTGGTGGGCTGCGGTTGACGCACTACGCCAACCGGGGAGCGGTGGGCGGGCTTGGGAGGGACCTCCCCTGGGTGGTGCCGGGCCTGATCCTGGCTGGGCTACTCCTCATCGCCCTTCTCCTCGTCGCCTACAGGCTGTACCGGACCCACTTCGGCGGCAGCTGGCGCGCTCAGTGGTTCTTGGTCCTGTCCGTGGCGCCGCTGCTGTGCACGTCGATCGATCGCATCAGGCTTGGTTACGTTCTCGATTTCCTGCATATCCCGGGGCTACCAGTTTTCAATATTGGAGACCTCCTGCCGAATTTCGCAGTCGCGTTCCTGCTGCTCGAATGCGTGGCGGTGGTCCAGAGGAGAAAGACACTTTATGGCCGGACGAGTGGTGGCGGTTTGTACGAGCGCCAAGAAGGGCGTCCGCAAGAAGAATATCGGCGAATCCGAACTGTTGGTTGAGAATGGCCTGGCGGGCGATGCCCATGCCGGGAACTGGCATCGGCAGGTGAGTCTGCTGGCGATGGAGAGCATCGAGAAGATGCGCGCGAAGGGCCTGAAGGTTGGGCCCGGCGATTTCGCGGAGAACCTCACGACCGAGGGCATCGACCTCATCTCCCTCCCCATCGGCACACGCGTGCGCGTGGGGGAGGCACAGTTGGAGGTCACGCAGTTGGGCAAGGAGTGCCACAATCGCTGCGCGATCTACTACCAGGCGGGCGATTGTGTGATGCCGCGCGAGGGCATCTTCGGCCGGGTGCTGGCCGGGGGCCTCGTGAAGGTTGGCGATGAGATAGTGGTCGAGGGCAAGGGATAGGCAAGTGCAGGGTCGCGGGTCAAACAGTACGTTATCTTCGGTTCTGCTGCCCGTGGCCTTGTTTCTTGTGCCTGTCGTCCTGTTCTGGAATGCCTTCACCTTGCGGGGGATGTTCTACTACGGCGATATCGTCCAGTTGGTCTATCCCCTCAAGGTGGCCTTCAGTCACGCCCTCGCGGCGGGGCAGTTCCCCCTGTGGTCGGCGGATGTGATGGCGGGCTATCCGCTGCACGCCGAGGGCGAGGGGGGCTTCCTGTATCCCCTCAGCCTGGGCCTCTCGCTCCTGATGTCGCCCGAGGCGGCGCTCAACTACCAAGTGCTACTGCACCTGGCCATCGCCGGGCTGGGCATGTATGCCTACGGTCGCACGCTGCGGTTGGACGCCCTCAGCGCGGCGGTTGGCGGGGCTTTGTACATGCTGTCCGGGTTCGTCATCGCCCACCTCAACCACCTCAACGTTCTGAGCGTGGCGGCCTGGTTGCCGGTCCTCTTTGCCATCGCTGAACTCATGATGAGGAAGCCCCGGGTAGGCCGCTATACCGCCCTCCTGGCCCTCGTCGTTGGCCTGCAGTTCCTCGCCGGCCACATGCAGGTCTCCATCCTCAGCCTGCTGGCGCTGGGCCTCTACATCCTGTTCAAGGGGGTCCTCCAGTTCATCGATGGCGAGGGGCTGGGGCGGCCGGCTACGCTGCTGGGGGCCTACATCGGCGCCGTGCTGCTGGGCGCGGGCCTGGCGGCGCCGCAGCTGCTGCCTACGTGGGAGCTGACCACGCAGTCGGTCCGCGCGGGGGGGCTCAGCGGCGAGTTCTTCACCTCTTTCTCGTTCCCGCCTACCTACGTGCTGACCTTCTTCCTGCCTTTCCTGAACGGCAATCCGCTGGCTTCGCTCACCCCCGCCACGGCTGTTGAGTGGTGCGGCTACGTGGGGATCCTGCCGCTCATTCTGGCCTTCTACGCCCTCGTGTTCCGCCGCGACCACTACTCGGTCTTCTTCGTGTTGCTGGCGGTCTTGTCGCTGTTCCTGGCCTTGGGCGAGTGGAACCCGCTGTATCACTACCTGCAGCGCGTCCCCGGTTTCAACTTCTTCCGGGTGCCGGCCCGCTTCCTGTACCTGTATACGTTCTCCCTGGCCACGCTGGCAGCGCTGGGTTTCCATTCCCTGCGTGAGCTCGGACTGCCTAGCGCGGATAAGGTCCCCCGCGCCGTGCCCGCCGTGGGCGGCCTGGCGCTCCTGCTGCTGTGGGGTCTGGCGCTCAATTCCTCCGGGGAGGTGGATCAGCTCATAACGCTCTGGCAGTTCCTCCCTTGGGTGCTCCTCGTCCTCGGGCTGGCGCTGGTCGTCATCCGCGGCCGGGCGATGATGGGGACGACGGCTTTCTCCCTGCTGGCGGTGGCTCTGGTGGGCCTCGATCTATACGCGTTCTCCGCCGTCTTCAGCCAGACGTTCAATGCCACCATCCCCTTGGCAGAAATGAAGGCGCCGCCGGGCGTGCTCGCGGTATTGAACCAGGAGACGGAGCCCTACCGGGTCTACACCTCCGAGCGTATTACCCCCGTGCAGGTGGGCGTGCGCGAGTCCCTCTTCGCCGACTTCGCGCTGGTCCCGGGCGTGCCCAGCCTGAGCGGCTACGTGCCGCTGATGGGACGCTCCTACAAACAGTTCGTCGACCAGCTGCCCTCGTCGGCCAAACTAGCTGATCTTGCCAACGTCAAGTACCTGCTGGTGCCCCAGTCGGTGGGCGATGACCCGGCTACACTGAGGGCGAACGTTCAGAATCCCTTCGTGCCGTCGCCGGTAGACCAGCCGGTCCAGATACCGCCGACTCCTACGACCAAGATCGTCGTCGAGTCGTTCCTGAGCCACTCGCCCGACATCCCCGACGGCGAGACCGTGGCCGAGGTCGTCGTCGGCGATGGCAAGGATACGCAGACCATCCCCCTGCGGGTCGGCATCGAAACCGCCGAGTGGGCCTACGACCGTCCGGACGTGCGGTCGGTTATGAAGCACCAACAGGCGACCGTCGCTCGCCAGTGGCCCGCGTCGTCCATCTACCAGCCGCGGGAGCATTTGGGGTATACTTATACGGCCACCCTGCCGCTTGCTCGGGAGATGCAGGTGACCTCGGTCGAGGTCCGCACCGTGTCGTCGAAGGCCTTCGTCTACGTGGACCGGATGGAGTTGGTCGGCAGGGACGGCAAGGCTGTTCCGCTGGGGCACCTCGCCGGCGGGGGCGACTACGAGATGGCCTACTGGAACGAGGCGGTGGCCGCCTTCCGCAACCGTGACGCCATGCCGCGGGCCTTCGTCGTCCACCAGACGCGGACGGCGGCAAACGAAGACGAGGCCTGGAGTCAACTGTTGGCGGCCGACTTCGACCCCCGGGCGCAGGCGGTGCTGGGGCCGAACGACTCGCCCGGCCTGCTGGCTGACCTGGCTTCCCTGAACCCGTTTGCCGCTGGCACGGACGGCCCGGCCTCCGAAGCGGCCGCCGCGAGCGCGGACGGGGTGGAGGTGAAAGAGCTCACCGATGGGCGGGTTGTCCTGCAGGCCAGCCTGACCGAACGCGGCTTCGTCGTCCTGTCGGATGCCTACTTCCCCGGCTGGCATGCCTACGTGGACGGGAGCGAGGCCACCATCATGCGGGCCGACTGGCTCTTCCGGGCCGTCGAGGTGCCGGCGGGTGAGCACGAAATCGAGATGCGCTACGAGCCGAGCTCCATGAACATCGGCTGGTTGATGGGAGGGCTGGCAATGCTGGCGACC
>JAJZQK010000328.1 GCA_021847625.1 Chloroflexota bacterium | reverse complement strand
CGAGCGGACCCGCCGGCCAAGCTACCGGGGCGAGGTGACAGGCCCGCCCATCGTCGAGCCGCCCGCCTACAAGCCCGAGGACCTGGCCAAGACGGCGGAGAAGATTGCCGCCGCCTGCCTGGAGGTGCACCGCCAGATGGGTTCTTACCTGGACCCCACGGTCTACCAGCGCGCGCTGACGCTCGAATTGCAGGCCCGCGGCATACCCTTCGAGCGTGAGGGAAGGGTGCCCGTCTCTTATCGCGGCCTGCAGATAGAATCGCGCCGGGTGGATTTCATCGTCGATGGTTGTCTGGTCGAACTGCACTCGCAGCCCGAGCTATCGATGGAAGATCTGACCCGGGCCAGGAACTACCTGCGGGTCTCGGGCTACAAGTGCACCGTCGTCGTCAACTTCGGCACCACCAAGATCGACGTCAAGAGCCTGATCGTCTAATCTGTCCGACATAGCCGTTGCGGCCGGGGTGTTCGCTCCCGCGAGGGGCCACGCAGCTTGCCGGCACTCCTGTCATCCCCGCGCAAGCGGGGATCCAGTGCGTCGGTCTGGCCACGCACCGGATGGATTCCCGCTTCCGCGGGAATGACGCCGCCGGGCAGCCGCCGGCGCCTGAGGAAAACGGCCTTGCGCCGGCCCGCCCCCATATCCGTAGGGGCCGGTCCGCCTGAGGCAGACCGGCCCCAGGGCGAACGGCCGTTCGCCCTGGGGCGCTTATCCTACCCCTCGTCCTCCACGACGGCAATCGCTCGCACGGGGCTGCCCTCCGAACCTACGATCTTCAGGGGAAGGGCGTAGATCAGGGCCCGCGGCTGGCCGATCAGATGCAGATTCGTCAGGTACTCGATCAGGCCCACGCCCGCCGCCAGCAGGTTGTAGTGGGTAGTATTATCCGCCGCCGAGTGCTTGCGCGTGCGGTCGGTGACCTCGTGGCGGAGCACGTAGTCGGCCGGAAAGTCTGTGCCGACGGCCTTGACGCCCCGCGCCAGCAGCCACTGGCAGGCCTCCGCCGTGACGTAGGGGGCGGTCGCCATGAAGTCCATCGTCTCCCAGTTGCACTTGCGCGGCCAGTCCGTGCGCAGGATGGCGATGTCACCCTTGCGCACGTGCAACCCCCGCTCCTCGAGGTCCGCCGCCGCCACCCCCATCTCGGCCCCGATATGGGTGAGATCGACTATCGCCGCCTCGCCGGAGTACCTCTCCAGGGGCACGTCTTCGATGGTCGGCCCGCCCTTCACGAAATGGCCTGGCGCGTCCACGTGGGTAAAGCCGTGGACGCTCATCGTGAGCATAGTGTGGCGGAAGTGCTCGCCCCCCTCGTGGTTGGCCCGCAGCCACGTCCCCGAGAACCACCGCCAGTGCTTCTTGATGGGCAACGAAAGGTCGACGACCCTAGACACTGCTCTACCCTCCTATTTTCCCAGGCCGGCACGGCCGAGGACGGCGACGGTCTTCGGCTCCACACCGACGACGAGTTGACCAGGGAGCCCAGCCCCCAGCAGACCCTCGCGGAGCTGCTGTTGCCGTTCCCCCGCCTGAGGGGTCCCTAGGCCGAGGTGCTCCTCCAGATGCTTAGCACGCGGTGCGAACCAGTACACCCTGGCCGACCCGGCGCCCTATGCCGTCAGCGAGCAGGTCCGTCCGTCGCAGCCGGCTCTCCCCCACCCGTTGGAGGGGCCGCCGCTATGAGCCGTGCCCAGTCGGTGCCCACAGGATACAGCTGCCGCATCTCGTCGTCGTAGTCGTCCTGCGTCAGCCGCCACCCCTCGGCACTACGCACAGCCCGTAGCACGTGCGGTACCTCGCCAACCGTGTCCGTACGTGTGTAGCCGTCCAGCTCCACGCGCGTGTCGGCGATGGGGCGTATATCCGCCATTGCCGTGTCTCCACTGACCGTGATAGCGCCGTGGGAGGGCCGGTAGTCATAGGCGACGAACGTTAGACCGTCCAAGCGCCACCAGAGGAGGCTGTACTGGAGGCGCCCCAGCTCGTAGTTGTGGAGTGTTCTCCCTTTGGGCCCGGTTCGGTCGACCACCACGCCCAGGTCGAGCGCCTGGTCGCGGACGCGGCTCTCGTACTTCAGCAGGAAGTAGGTATCTACGGCGACCCATACCTTTGCCTCGTCGGACAGCCCAGGGTCCATCTGGGCGGCACGATAGCTCGCCGCGAGGGCCGGGGCTGGTCCCCCGAGGGTGGCGGGAGGCGGCTGGGGCACCACCGTGGGGGTGCTCGGGGGCGCACGAAGATACGATACAATAATGAGGAGCAGCGTCAGCACACCACCACCGAAGGCGAGGGCAGCTATCATGCCCCGTCGCATCGTTCTCCTCCCGTTGCGAAACCCAACCCATCGTTCGGTCGCACACGTCAATAAGAGTTGGATGGAAGGTCGATCCTTTGATGTGTAGCCGCGGATCGCGCCCCGAAGCCTCTCTCCGGCTGCTGCCGTCAGAGGGAAGGCATGCCTGCATCTTATCACGGGCATGTCCCGTTGCCAAGGTGGCTCTGCCTATTATCGCAGGCGTGCGGCCCAAGATAGGGTCGGGCGAGCTGCGCCGGGTATGTAGCCCGCCCGACCGAGGAGATTAAGGCGCCTGCCAGCGGATGATGTAAAGGTAGGAGCCTATCTCGGCAGGATTGACCACGATCTCCGATAGCGGGCGGTCGTTCCGGTTGTTGGTGTGACCGGAGACCTTTATCTCGTTGTAGTCGGTGTTGCCGTTGCCATTGCTATCGGTGGCGTCGGTCACGACGAGCGCGTGGCCGTCGCTGCCCACGATGGCAATGTCGCCCTTCTCCACAACGTAAACCGAGCCGTCGTAGCCCTGCACACCGGCACGGTTGTAGGTCCAGTTGTCCTTGACGGTGCTGTGGAAGTATTGCAGCCCCGCCCAGTTGCTGGACGTCGTGGAGCTGGTCGCATACCAGTCCGGGTTCATGCCGTCCCAGGCAATCATCGGCTGGTACATGCCGTTGATGTGAGTCGAGTCGTTGATGCCACCGAAGCCAGGCCAAACGGCCTGGCTGGCGAAGATCGTGCAGTCGTTGCAGTTGTAAGCGTAGTTCGTGAACAGGGAGTTGTAGCCCGTCGTGCTGCAATCGCCGTTGTTATTCGTGTAGGTTTTAGCGTAGGAGGAGGCGGCGTCGCGATTGTAGTAGCGATAGGTGTAGAGGGGCACGACGTTGGCGCTCAGCACCGCCTGCCTGTCGCCGTTCTCGCGCCGGAGATCGGCCTGCTCCGTCCGCTACTCGGCCATCTGCGCGCCTAGGTTGGCCTGTAGCTGGGCCCAGTTCGTTCCGACAGGGTGGATCAACTTCATCTCGTCACGGTAGTCGTCCGCCAGCAGTCGCCAGCCCATCGGCCCGCGTATCAACTCCAGCCGGTGCTGGTCGGTGCC
The DNA here is from genome assembly GCA_021847625.1 of Chloroflexota bacterium. The sequence continues at coordinate 1,615 of JAJZQK010000328.1, read as the reverse complement.
CCCGGCGTCCACCTCGCCGGGCCTTTCGGCATACCGCAAGTTGACGCGTGGCTCCATGAGCACGATCTCCCTGTCGCCCGCTACCTCGACCGATTCGTATACGGGCTGGTAGTCGTAGGCAACCGTGACGTGGTTGACCTCCTGCTCCCCTGACTGCTCGCGGTGTCGATCAGGAAGGCCGGGTCAAGTGCCGTTCCTGCCAGACGGCTCTCGTAATTCAACGAGAAGTAGGCGTCGACAGCAGCGCGAACCTTAGCCTCATCCGAAAGCCCCGGGTCTGTCTGTGCGGCGCGGTAGGCGGCCTCAATCGCCGCGCCCGCCTTCGGCGTTGTCTGCGCCTTGGTCGCTGCCGTTCCGGTGAAGAGCATCATAAGCAACAGGGAACCAAGCACGAGCAATAGGGCCACTTTAGTCTCAACGTCTTCTCCTTTCACATGTGCGCGATCTGCTACCACTGAGTCGCCGCTAACCATTGGACATCGGCCACCATCGATACTCCCAACTTTCTTCTCCTCCCAGCGCTTGCGCTTGCAGACCCGGACAGCCCAGCCAGGGATAGCTTTCCGTCATCTGCTGAAGTCCGCGGAAGCGCGAACGCCGTGTTGATAGTCGTGCGCCAGAACGCCAGCTGCTCAGTCCAACGGAGTCCTCCCTTCTCACTGCCCAACGGCTAGGGCGTCTCTGGGGCAAGGATGTCGCCGCCGAAGATCCCTGCCTGGACAGCGACGTCGCCGCCGTTGGCGATGGTGGCCTGGCCGGCCTTGGCCCAGGGCACGTCGACCTTCCACTGCTGGATGACGGCCCGCTGCAGACGAATGGAATAGTGATTTCCGTTATCCACCACCTCCGAGGTGGGCAGGCCGAAGAGCATCACCGGGTCGGGCACCGAATAGTAGACCGAGCGGATCGCCGGGTTGGCGTCGAGCAGGGCTTGGCGTCCGGCCACCACCTGCGGCCACGACTTGCCGGCGTCGAAGCTCGCGCCGTCGAGCGGCCTCGGCGTGGCCTTCTCCGCCGCTAGCCAGTCATCCCGGCCCATGTCGTGCAGCTTGTCGAAGACATTGACGAAGTAGACCTTGCCCTCCTGCGGCCGCCACTGGAAGACGGCCTTCTGGAAGACCTGCGTCACGAAGCCGTCCCACTGAAAGCGCCGGCTCATCGGATAGCCGACCACGTTCACGCCCCCCAGGCGGCGGAACTCGTCCCAGAAGCGCACGCCGTCGGCGTTGGTCACGCTGTAGCCGCGGCCGTCTGGCGGAAGAAGTGGCCGCCGGCAATGTCGAAGTCGTTGCCGGTGGGCGCCGGGTTCGACACGGGCACCGGCACCGCCACGGGCGAGTAGGACTTGTAGCGGTCGGAGAACGACCTCGTGAGCGAGATGTACTTGTCGCCGTAGGTGACGCTGGGCTCGATCGTGGAGCCTTCCGCCCACTCGTTGAAGGAGTTGACGATGATCGCCCAATCCGGCTGCGAGCCGAGCGCGGCGTCGAAGGTGCGCTGGTAATAGGCCCCGTCCTCGCGGTCGCGGACGAAGGCGTCGGCCCGCCCCGTGGACCGGTCGTCGTAGCCAGGCATGATCACGGGAATCCAGATCTTCGCCGCGCCCAGTTGCGCC
>JAJZQK010000327.1:3753-5019 GCA_021847625.1 Chloroflexota bacterium | reverse complement strand
CCACAGAGCAAAAGCGAATCTGACTTCGTTTGCGCCGCTAGCGTTCAGGTTCATGCCGCGGTGCATCCATCTTAACCCGCAGTAGTCCTTCCTCCCTATTGCCTACCTGGCTAGTGAGCCGACACCCTACATGAAGGGCCGAAGCATTTTCTTATGCCAAGGCTGCCTCCTCTGTCGCCGGGGCCAGGACCGGTACGGGCTGAGCGGAGGTGGGCTGGGCAGGCGACGTATGGATCGATTCGCGGCCTGTAGTGGTGGCACGATGAGGTTGGCGCACGCGAGGTTTGTAGGCAGCGTCGGCGTGTTCCTGCTGACAGGCTGGCTTCTGGGGGCCACCCTTTTGAGCGGGGGCGTGCCCGGACCGAGCGCGCAATCGGCGTGCGCGAGCCTCCTTGACGCTACTCAGGGCGCTGCTGCCGGCGGCGTGGTGCCGATGCCACCGCACCCGGGCCTCCTGGCCAAGGTTTGCGCGGGGCAGGCCAGTGTGCCGCTGCCAAGGACTGGTGAGGTCACGGCGGACTCGACCCTGGCCCAGCCGGACCAAGCGGCCGTTCTGGCGGCCAGCCCCCGCGGCACTTTCAATATCCTTGCCATCATGGTCCAGTTCAAGGACAAGCCGGCGCAAGTCGAGGTTGGCGGTTTCGACGGCAAGCTCTTTGGCGGCCAGGCCGGATCACTTGGCCACTACTTCCGGACCGTCTCCTACGGCCGTCTCGACATCGTCACCGTGAACCTACCCTCCTCGCTTGGCTGGCAGACGGCACCGCAGTCCTATTCCTACTTCGTGAACGACAGCTACGGCTTCGGCCGGTACCCACGCAACTCGCAGCGATTGACCGAGGACCTCGTACAGATGGTCGACCCTGTCGTCGACTTCTCGCGCTACGACAACGACCACGACGGCTATGTCGACACCCTCTTCGTGGTCCACGCGGGGCCGGGCGCAGAGGCCACCGGCAACAAGTCTGACATGTGGTCGCACGCCTGGCAGGTCAGCCGCGACACGGTGGTCGACGGGGTGCGGATGCGTAATTACTCGGTCGAGCCGGAGTACTGGTGGAGCCCCGGCGACATTGGGATCGGCGTGTTTGCCCACGAGCTGGGCCACAACCTGGGCCTGCCGGACCTCTACGATACCGACTACTCGTCGGCGGGGTTGGGTGACTGGAGCCTTATGGCCACCGGCTGCTGGGGCGGGGGCGGGCAGTAGCCATTGTTAAACCGCAATTTGAGTAATTACACCGTTGATTTGATATTCTTCATAAA
>JAJZQK010000327.1:0-3743 GCA_021847625.1 Chloroflexota bacterium | reverse complement strand
CTTATGGGCAGCGGCTGCGGGGGCGGGGGCGGCCAGTCGCCGTCGTTCCCCGACGCCTGGTCCCGCCTCGCGCTCGGGTGGGCGACGGTGGTAGACGTCGAGGCGGACACGCCGGGCGCCGCCATCGCTGCCGCTAATTCGTCGGACGCCGTCTATCGAATCAAACCGGCCGGTGGCTCGCCGTCGGAGTACTTCCTCGTCGAGAACCGCCAGAAGACCGGCTACGATTCCTATCTGCCCGCGGCAGGGCTCCTCGTCTATCATGTCGACACGGATGTGCCAAACAACACCCGGGAGTGCGCCAACGCGAGCAACTGGCTGTGCGGCGCGAATCGCTACAGAGTCTCGCTCGAGCAGGCGGACGGGCGTTTTGACCTGGAGCATAACACCAGTAGCGGCGATAACGGCGACCCTTTCCCGGGCAACGCGGGCAGACGGTCTTTCACCTTCGCCAGCTCCCCCAACAGCAGCACTTACAGCAGCAGCGGCGACTCGAAGTTCCGCATAGTCAACGTCAGCAGTCCTGCCCTGACGGCGTATGCCGACTTGCTGGTGAGCGGGGCGGAGGAGCCCGCCAGGCCCTACCGCGTCTATCTGCCAATCGTAATCAGGCCCTGAGGTTGGGTGGGGGCGCGGACGCAGCCATGTTGGCGTGGGAGAGGATGGTGATTGACGGCGCAGCGGTTCAGACGGGGCGGATCACTCGGCAGGGATTTCCAGCAGCCAGCATCCCGGCCGGAACGTCCTTCAGGACGACGCTCCCCGCGCCGATGACGCTGTCGTCTCCGATCGTAACGCCTGGGCCGATGATGGCCCCACCCCCGACCCACACGTTGCTGCCGATCCGTATGGGCGCGGTTAGCTCGAGGCCCGTCAACCTCAAGCGCGGGTCCGTGGGGTGATAGGCGGTGTAGACCTGGACGTAAGGGCCGAAGAGGACGGAATTACCTATCTCGATACAATTCCCGTCCAGCAGGACGCAGCCGAAGTTCAGATAAAGGCCCGCGCCGGCCGTGATGTTGTAGCCGTAGTCGCAGTAGAAAGGCGGTTCGATTTCGGCGCCCTGCCCGAGGGCGCCGAAGAGTTCACGAAGCAATTGCTCGCGCAACTCCGTCTCTTCCGCCGACGTGGCGTTGAAGCGTCGCGTGAGACCGTGGGCCCTCTGCCGTTCCGCCCGCAGCTGAGGGTCGGCGGCGAGGTACAGCTCCCCAGCCAGCATTTTCTCCTTCTCCGACTTGGCGTTCACCATACGGCCGGCTTTCTTAGTTCCCCGTGATGGTCCGTCCCCCGCCGCCCGCTCGCGGGTCAGTCGGCGGTCCCCAGGCCGTCGCCGCGAGTAACGGCTGGCTCACTTCGAGCGCACGACGTCAATCCAGTGAACCGCGCCGACCCTCGTGCAAGCGGGCGATAACAAGGGCAGACCGTTGGGGCGGCTATGTCCGCAGACGATAGGTGACGCGTCCGCGCGTCAGATCATAAGGAGACAGTTCGACCTTGACTCGGTCGCCAATAAGAACGCGAATGTAGCGTGTCCGCATCTTGCCGCACAGGTGCGCCAGCACCGTATGACCGTTTTCCAGTTCGACCCGAAACGTCGTGTTGGGCAGCGCTTCGATGACCTGCCCCTCTACCTCTATTGCTTCTTTCTTGCCCATAAAACCTCCACGTAGTTCTGTTGGAAGCAAGCTATGTCGCCACGGACGAGCTTACCACAATAAGTGTACCACACGCTGTCATGCCGCATAATTCGCAGTGTCATGGCGCTTCCCCTCGACAACAATCACCATCCGGCGGAACGGCTGGTACGAAGAGTCCAGGCAGACCGCAGCCCCGGCTTCCTGCACGGCAGTCGGGGCTACTGGAAAGGTGATTGCATAGAGACGGCGACAGTTATGGTGTCGGTGTCGGCTGAACCGCCTCGGCGGTAGGCAGCGGCGGCAGGGCATCGGCGTTGGCGAAGTAGTAATCCATCAGCTGCTCGGCCTCAGCGCCGAAGTCGCCGGGATCGTGGATAAGCGCTACGTACACGCGCTTGCCGTCGCGTACCGCCGTGGCGACGATCGAGTGGAGCGCCTTGTCGTCATAGCCGGTCTTGATGCCGTCGGCGCCCGGGTAGTTGTAAAGGACGGGGACGAGGTTGCGTAGGGTGTACACGCCGCGGGCGTTCACCGTCTTATACTTTGTGCCTACAACTCGGGCCAGCGTGGGGTTCTGCATAAGGAAATAGCCCACTCTTGCCAGGTCGTAAGCGCTGGAGTAGTGGCCTTCTTCGTCGCGGCCATGCGGGTTCATGTAGTGCGTGTCGACCAGGCCCAGCTCCTTGGCCTTGGCGTTCATCAGTTCGACGAACCGATAGGCGTCGCCCGAAACGGCGCGGGCGATCGCCATGGCGGCGTCGTTGCCGGAGGGGAGCATCAGCCCGTAGAGCAGGTCCTCTATCGTCATCTCCTCCATCAGCGACAGGCCCATGACCGAACTGTCCGGTATCTCATCCCAGCTCACATCGATGACGACCTTGCGATGGATGTCTATCTGGTCCATTGCGACAAGAGCTGTCGTCATCTTGGTCGTGCTGGCCATGGGATAGCGGCCGTGGGGATTCTCGCCGTAGACCAGGTTACCGTTTTCGTCCAGAACGGCGACCCCCGAGGCCTGCACCTCGGGGGCTGCCGACGGGGCGAGGGCGCCCGCGGATGGCGGCGTGACCAGGAAGGGCAAGAGAAGAAGCGCGATCGTAATGAGCGGAAGCAACGTCCTGTGTTTGTTCAGCATGGCAGGTCAAGGATACCATGCGCCAGCTAGGGATTTCAAGACGCTCGCCTGGATTACGCTGATCTCGCTATCTCCCACCCCTAGCACTTTCCCACCCTAGCATCAATAGCCAAATAGTCCGGCTTGACGCTGTCTCGGCCACCGAGTAAACTCAGAGTCGTCACCAATCCACTAAAAGCGTAGGCATTGCCGAGCGCTGGCTTCAGCTTGTTCTTTGGCCGAGCACTAGCCCCCGGCGTTATGCCTCACCGCGCTCATCGTGCACCACGGACCCTAGAGGTGCTTTGTCGTCATGGGCGCTGCCTGTCGGTGGGCGCCGCAATTCGGGAGGGGAACGAACGTGTTCAATCTTGGTCTTCGCCATCTCGTCGCCGCCGTCTTCGGTTCACTGCTTTTCCTGATGGTCGTCTTTCCAGGCCGGGCGTCTGCCGAGGGTTCGCCCGTCGTGACGTCCTCCCCGCAGCTCTCCCCTCCCTTGACCGGCACCATACCGCAGGGCGGATGGATTGCCTATAGGCTGTCCTATCCAGGCGATTCGTCCAAGGTCGACCTGTCTCTGACCTACAGCCCGAGTGATGACCCGAACGACCGCGGCAAGGCCAACGGCGAGCAGGTCAAGTTGGCGGTGTACAGCCCCTCGGCGCCCCCTCCGAATGGCCAGCCTATCGCCTGGGCCGGCGGAAACGGTGGCCGGAAGGAATATAGGCTCGAATCATCGCTGGGAGGCGACTACATCTTCATCGTCGACAACTGGGACAGCCTTGGTCGGCCGGTGGGCTTCGGGCTAAGCGCCGTTCGCGTGGGCAACGATGGGGGCTCTGACGCCGGGCAGGAGGACGCGGGCCTGGTCTTCGTCAGCGCGTCGGACGGCGTGGCGTCCTCGGCTCAGGCTAACGCGAACCTCTCCGGGAAGCGCGTAGGTCTGCAAGCCGGGCACTGGGAGAGCGCGCAGCTACCAGCCGAGCTGGCAC
>JAJZQK010000326.1 GCA_021847625.1 Chloroflexota bacterium | reverse complement strand
GATCTGGGAACGATTTTCGGTCGGTCGGCCTGCGTCCGCTCACACCTACCCGGACTCTCTGGGCAGGCCATCTCCGCCTACTCTCTCCGTCGGCGCCTTTGAGATGGCTATTGGTTTGTAGGCAGCATTCTAGCGAACCCGGGCGCGCTCGTCAATAGCTATATGGCAGATCCTAGCCGGTTTGAGGCAGTTGCCGAGCCAGGGCGGCAATGCTCTGGCCAACCTTCTTGCGGTCGAGGTTCTTGGCCAGCGTCTGCATCTCCTCTTTAGCCTGCTCGGAGAGGCGGAAGACGTGGCTGCGGTCGGCGAACGCCAGCAGCTGCTGCGCTTGCTGGGGGTGGCCAAGCAACATGGCCGTGTAGGCCAGATGGGTGAACGCCTCGGGGCCATCGATGCGCTCTACCGCCAGCTGGCGCTCGGCAGAGCGCAGCCACCAGGCGACGGCCGCGGCCAGGCGTCCCGCTTCGTACTCCAGCGCCGCGTACTGGAGGCAGAGTCGGCGCCGGCGCGGGCAGGCGGCGAGCCCCTGGTCCAGAACCTCGCGCGCGCGCTCGAACTGACCGCTGGCGAGATAATGGCGGCCCAAGCGGCAGTACGTGAAGTCCAGTTCCGGGTACTTCGCGAGGTAGCTGCGTGCGAGCTGCGCCTGCGCCTCACCCACGATGACTGAGCCCAGCGCCGCCTCCGCCGGGTCGCTGTCGCTGCCCAACTGCTCCGCCGCGTCTTGCCACGGCGGCGGCCCAGATTCAGGTCCCCGAGGGCCCGGGGGCTGAGACTGGGCTGCGGTAGAGGTGCCTTTGCCACGATCGGAAAACCGGCCGAATAGGATGCGGGAGACGCCCATCCTGTTCCTCCTCTTCCGCTTTTGGCTGCGTTCCACCACCTATCAAAATAGTATTGACTGTATCACATGGCCGATTGTACGTTTGGCGACAAGCTCTGTCAAGGAGCGTAGCGGCGTTTGCTTAGTCTAATGGTTGCGGGGCAGACTCTCCTTGCCTCCGGCACCGGCGCGAGGCCGGGGCGGGTTGATGCCGTCTGGTGGAGGGGGGCAAACCGACCGAGGGTTTGCCGGCCGGACGGACGGCACTTGACACTCCGCTTGTCGCTGGCTACAATGGGGCTCAGGTCCGAGCCCTCTGCCGGGGCGAGGCCCGCATTTCGCATCGGGAGGTGGCAGCCGAGGGGAAACGTCTCGCTCGCTCCACGGGAGCGGTTGCATTGTCTGTCGCGTCAGCGAAGAGCGGTTTTGGCGGTAATGCCCATCCTCGAGTGACGCCGGGGATGACCGAAGAGTTCTGTTTTCGCCGATGGTTAGACGCGATGCAGCCGATTGGCCAGACACGCTCTCGCGTGTGGCCGACGGCTCGCTGTCGTCGCCCACGGCTATACTGTGAGAACTAAGGAGCACCCATGGCTAAGGTAACCCTGGAGCACGTCACCAAGAAGTTCGGCGACGTAATCGCGGTCAACGACGTCAACATTGACATCCAGGACAAGGAGTTCCTCGTCCTGGTCGGCCCCTCCGGCTGCGGCAAGTCCACCACCCTGCGCATGGTCGCCGGTCTCGAGGAGATCAGCGCCGGCAACGTCTATATCGGCGACCGTCTCGTCAACGACGTCGCGCCCAAAGACCGCGACATCGCCATGGTCTTCCAGTCGTACGCGCTGTACCCGCACATGAGCGTGTACGATAACCTCGCCTTTGGCCTCAAGTTGCGCAAGACCCCCAAGGCCGAAATCGACCGGCGCGTGAAGCAGGCAGCCGACATTCTGATGATCGGCGAGCTGCTGAACCGGAAGCCCAAGCAGCTCTCCGGCGGCCAGCGGCAGCGCGTGGCCCTCGGGCGCGCCATCGTCCGCGAGCCCAAGGTCTTCTTGATGGACGAGCCGCTGTCCAACCTCGACGCCAAGCTGCGCGTTGCCACCCGTGCCGAGCTGATCAAGCTGCACCAGCGCCTGCAAACCACCATCGTCTACGTGACCCACGACCAGATTGAGGCAATGACGATGGGCACTCGCATCGCGGTGCTTAAGGATGGCCTGCTGCAGCAGCTCGATACGCCGCAGAACCTTTACGATCACCCCATCAACATGTTCGTGGCCGGCTTCATCGGCAGCCCGGCGATGAACTTCTTCAACGTTAAGGCGGTTGGCGCACCGCCCGAGGACCTCTGGGTCGAGGGCGATGGCTTCAAGTTGAAGCTGCCCGAGGACAAGGCGCGCAAGCTGGGGGAGCACGTCGGCGAGGACATCGTACTGGGCATCCGGCCCGAGGACTTCACCGACCGCGCCTTCGTGCCCAACCCGGCCCCGGGCAGCGTGATGAACGTGCACGTGGACGTGACGGAACCGATGGGCGCGGAAGTCCAGGCTTACTTCCTCGTCGGTAGCCACAGCTTCGTGGCCAAGATGGAAAGCCGCAGCCACCTGGTAGTTGGTGGCACGCTGGACGTCGTGGTCGACATCGAGGCGATGCACCTCTTCGACCGCAAGGTCGAGCGCACCATCGTCTAGTTCGTCGGCTCGTTTCCCGAAAGCCGAAGGCCGACACCCAGCGGTGCCGGCCTTCGGCTTTCGCTTCCCCTGCCGCCGGCCCTACTCGTAGTGGATAGCCTCGAGGATGCGGATAACGGTCGTGCGGGTAGGATTGCCGCCGGCCGGGAGACTCCCCAGGCTACAGCCAGACCCAGGAGGGCGCCCTCGGCAGGCACCGCGAACTCAAGGTGGTAATCCGACATCGCCGTCATCGAGGCGACGAAGATCCACAAGAGGGCGATCCGGAAAAGCACCCCAGCAGCCCGCAGGAGAGTCCGATCACGCCGGGCTTCGAGTGCACTATCAGCACGATCTGGCGTCTAGTTATGCCGACGCTGCGCAACAAGCCCATCTCCTGGGTCCAATTACCCCGCTCGCCAGGGCCCCTAGTCCATCAAGTGCCCGCCGTTGACGTCGAGTTCGTGACCGGTGATGTAGGCTGCCTCATCCGAGGCGAGGAAGAGGATGGCGTAGGCAACATCCTGGGCCGAGGCCAACCGGCCGAGGGGAACAGCCTGACTAGTGGTCTCTCTCACTCGCTCCCGCAGCTCGGGGTCCAGCGTGTCCAGGCCGATGTCGGTGTCGGCCAGTCCCGGCGCCACGGCGTTGCAGGTGATGGCATAACGTGCCATTTGCCTGGCGACGGATTTGGCGAAGCCGGCGATGCCTGCCTTGGCGGCGGCATAATGGCTGCTGCCGAAGAAGCCGCCGCCCATCTTGCCGGCGATGGAGGAGACGCAAATGATCCGCCCATAGCGCCGCTCGATCATCCCCGGCAGCACGGCCTTGGTGCAGAAGAATGTCCCCCGCAGGTCGACGTCTTGTACCAGGTCCCACTCGGCGGCCGAGATATCGAGCAGCGGCGTCGAACGAGTAATGCCGGCGTTGTTGACCAGAATGTCCACGGGGCCGAGCTCGGCCTGCGCGCGCGCGATTGTCGCTCGCACCTGCTCTTCATCGCTGACGTCCATGCGCAGGCCGAGCGCTCGTCGGTCCAATCCGCGCACCAGCGCCGCCGTTTCCTCGGCCCCCGGCCCGTCCAGGTCACAGGCGGCCACGTCGGCGCCCTCGCGCGCCAGCGTCAGCGCGGTCGCCCGGCCGATGCCGCGCTTCGACCCGGCGCCGGTGACGACGGCAACTCTGCCGGCCAGTCTCACCGCTTCACCTCCGCCGCTACCAGTGCAGCACGACCTTCACGCAATCCTCGAGCTTCTTGTCCACGATCTCGAAGCCACGCTGGGCCTCGCTCATGGGCAGGTGCTGGGTAATGAACATCTTGGCGTCCACCTTGCCCGAGCCGATCAGGTCGACCGCGATCTGCACGTCGGCGCCGGTGTACATCTGGCTGCCGCGCAGCACTCGCTCGCCGCCCACGATGGTGAACGGATCGTCGATCGTGGCGTTGCCGGCGAAGAGGGCGATCAGAATCACCTGGCCCCGCTTCTTGATCGAGGTCAGGCCCTGGTTCACCACCGGCGAGAAACCGACCGTGACGAAGGCCGTATCTACGCCCTTGCCATCCGTGACCTGATCCACCACCGCCTTGAGGTCGCCCTGGCGCACGTTCACCGTCGCCGTGGCCCCCAGCTCGCGGGCCACCGCCAGGTTGAAGTCCACGGCGTCGGTGACGATGGTGCTCAGCGCGCCCGCCGCCCGCGCCGCGGCCAGCGTGCAGAGACCGATTGTGCCGCCGCCGAGGATGAGGACCGATTGGCCCAGCTGCAGGTCGGCCTCCCGCACCGCGTGCACCCCTACCGCCAGAGGCTCGATCATCACCGCTTCGTCGTAGGCCACGTTATCGGGAATCCGGTAGACCACCTGCTCGGGGGCGACGAAGTACTCCGCGTAGGCGCCGATCCACTTGGTCGTGCCCAGGACCACCTTATCCACGCACAGATTGGGGTGGCCGGCGCGGCAGTAGTCGCAGACGCCGCAGGAGATCTGCGGCTCCACCGTCACGCGATCGCCTATCTTGAACTTGGTCACGGCGCTGCCCACGGCCACCACGTCGCCGGCCGTCTCGTGGCCGAGGATCGAGGGCGGGTGGCGGAAGGGGTGGGTGCCCTTGTAGGCGTGCACTTCGGAACCGCAGACGCCCGAGGCCACGACCTTGATCTTGACTTCGTTCTCCTCAGGTTCCGGTTCGGGCACGTCCTGCATTTCGATCTTGTAGTGGGCAGTCAGTACCGCTGCTTTCATTCGTCGTCTCTCCTTGCCGGGACGGCCACGACGCCGTCGGGCTTCGTTCTCGGGATGACTTAGGGCAAGTATAGGTCAGCCCTTGGAGGCCCGCAAGCGCGGCTTCTTACGTGAGAGCCACAAAGAGCGGACTGAAGTCTGCACTACGAACGACGGAGCGTTAGCCCAACTTCCGCAGTTTGAGGGCGAAAGATCTTTCGCGCGAGTTTTCGTTGACTGCCTCGCCACCATTTGGTCGTGGAGCAGCCGAGATGGGCCCGATTTTGGCCTCGGCAGGACCGAT
>JAJZQK010000325.1 GCA_021847625.1 Chloroflexota bacterium | reverse complement strand
CCGGCGACGCCAGAGCCGTTGTTGCCGGTTGCCCCCGTGATGCCCGCGACGTGCGTGCCGTGGCCGTTGTCGTCGTCCGGGATGGAATCGCCGTTCACGTAGTCCCAACCCGCGACCAACCGTCCCGCGAATTCGGGGTTGTCCAGGTCGACGCCCGTGTCCACTATCGCCACGATCACGTTGCTGCTGCCGGTGGTGACGCCCCAGGCCTCCGGCGCGTCGATGTCGGCGTCAGGGGTCCCGCCCGACTGGCCCGTGTTGTTCAGGCCCCACTGGAAGGGGAAGTACGTGTCATTTGGAATGATAATCGAAGAGTAGTCCTTGAAGACAAGCGGGAGGTAAGCCCGGTACTCTACTGGCACGGCCCCCGCGCGCTCTGGCACGGGCTGGGCGGCGAGCAAAGCGGCGATGATCAGGGCCGAGGCACAGACGCCGATTACTCTGAACGCCTTCTTGGACAAAGCAGGTACCTCCCCACGCCACCGCGCCTTCGGCCGGGCCGCGGCATCCCGCCAGGGGGAGAGAGCGCGGCCTTCGCCGTCCCACCTGCCGCCAATTCGGGCCAGGGTGGCCCCGGTCGGTAAGCGAGCATACCATATACTAACCTGTGCCCGGCCGTTTGTCGAGGGTCCGGCAACCGAGAGACAATAAGGAACCCACCGCTCAAGGTGGTGGGTTCCTCTGTGATGCCGGCTAGCCTTGCCCGGCCCGACCGAGGGCCGGCGCCGCATCCCGGCGCCCTAGTTGATCTCGGTCCATTTGCGCAGCCGGAGCTGCCGTGCCAGATCCGCTTCCTTGCGCTGGGCCTCCATGAGCGTGGAGATACGCTGCCCCGGGGGAGCCAGGCCCTCTTCTCGCGCGTGCGAGACAACGCTTGCTTCGTCGTGGATGCCCAGCCAAGTCCCCAGGAACCGGAAGACCGTTTTTGGATTTGTTCCCATACCCACCACCCATATCCCGAACTTCCTTCGCACTGCGTCCGTTCAGGGTGATTATCGGCCGTCCGGCCCTGATCTTGAGGCTTCACCGCCCGTCCGTGGCGCTCCGCAACCGAGTCTCCACCCGGCCTTCACGGGGCTCCTGCCAGGCGATCCGCCGCTACTGAAAGCCCAGCCGTCGCTCGCGCAGGCTGACGAAGCGGCCCCGCCCGATGACGAGGTGGTCGAGAACCTCGATGTCCAGCAGGCGGCCGGCTTCGACGATTTCGCCGGTCACGCGCACATCCTCCGGCGAAGGGTTGGGGTCGCCGCTCGGGTGGTTGTGCGCCACCACCAGGGCGACGGAATTCTGGCGGACCGCCTCGCGGAACACCTCGCCGACGCGGATGGTGGCCCGGTCGGCCGCGCCCTTGTAGAGTTCGCGAATGGCCACCACCTGGTTCTTGGCGTTGAGGAGGACGATCTTCAGATGCTCCTGCTCGAAGCCGGCCATTTCCGACAGCAGGTTGGCGACGTCGGCTGGCGAACGCACCTGCACGCGCTCCTCCGGCTGGGCCGAGGCCAGGCGCCGCCCCAGCTCGATGGCCGCCAGCAGCTGGGCGGCCTTGGCCTCGCCCAGACCGCGCTCCGCGCATAGCTCGCCCTGCGACGCCCGGGCCAGGCCTGCCAGGCCATCGAAGCGCGCCAGGAGCCGCTGGGCGACGGCCACGGCGTTTTCGTTCTGCAGGCCGGTGCGCAGGAGGATCGCCAGCAACTCGTGGTTGGCCAGCCTGTCAGGGCCCTGGGCCAGAAGCCTCTCCCGCGGGCGCTCGCTCATCGGCAGGTCTTTGATTGTCGGATGGTACTCGACGATGGCCATCGGCACTCCTAGATGACCCGGCCTCATCCCTGCTGCACGGTTGGCCGGTGGAATAGCCTAGCTGCCGCTCTGCCGTCATTCCCGCGGAAGCGGGAATCCATCCGGTGCGTGGCCATACCGGGGACTGGATCCCCGCTTGCGCGGGGATGACGTCGGATGCGCCGCTCTCGGTGATGCAGACCCTACTGGATCCCCGCTTGCGCGGGGATGACAGGAGCGCCGGCAGAGCCTGCGTGATCCCTCGCGGCAGCGAGCACCCCGGCAGCAACGGCTATGCCGGACTACTTGGATGCCGGCAAGGCGGCACGCGGACCTTCGGGACGGATGGATTATAGCACGACCGACAAACCAAGTGGTGTCTCACTACTGGCGCAACCGCTGTGTATGCACTCTTGCGGGCAGGCTGGCCGTCGGCGTTGCCGGGGGCCCGGGCGCGGCACTTCTTAACCGCATCTTCACCACCAATCTACTGCTTCCTTGCCCGACCAGGTTTAGTATATCAAGCACGTTGGTTCCGGGAACAAACGTGTCGTGCGAGGGGAAGCCGAGGCTCGGCCCCGGTGGGTTTAGCTCAGGGCAACCTCCGGGCAAGGACCCAGGCAACAGGGAGGGGGTAGTGACGGTGGTTACCGATGTCGCATTGCTGAAGGATCTTGAAACGGCCCGTGCAACGTACGTTGCAAAGGACAGCATTCTGCGCAGAGACGGCCAGCGTCTGACCTTGATCGAGTACTGCCGGCTGGCGATGGAGGCCGAAGAGGCCAGGCGGTGCTGTCAGCAAATCGAGGATTCCCTAGCCCGAGAAGCGCACGGGCACCTGACCCAAGCGGTCTCGGTCGCCTAACTCCCGCGGGCATTCTCCACCGCGCCCCGATAGGCATCATGGACCCATCTGCCCGCCGCCCTCCCCGAGGGCCGGCAGTGCCGTCGAGACACCTCTTCACCAGGTCTTCACTGTCACCGTGCCCAGCGTACTATGGCACGATAGGGGTAATCCGGGGTATCCTTGAGCATAGGCAGGCGAGTGTTAGCGGACGAGACTTTCCGACGCTTGCACGCCGTGCCGTTTCGCGGGGGACGCGCCCCTTGCCGGCGTCAACAGAGAAGAAACGGGAGGATCAACGGCTCGATGAATTGGTCCGGGCAGCTGCCGGACATCGCTGCCCTAAACGTAGCCAACCTGCCTGTAGACCCGTTGCTAGCCGTGGGAGGACTGCTAGGCGTGTTCCTCCTTCTGGCAGTCGTCAACAGGGATATCGGCTCCATTATTCTCAGTTCCATTCTCCTGACCATGGACCTGATGCTGGCCCTGCTCTCGGGCATTAGCGAGGTTGCCCCGCTGATCCATTAGGGGCCTGCCCTTGGCGCCGGCGTCCGGTCGCAGTCGTATGGATTAGCCCCGCTCGAATCCGCCAAGCGAACGGGACTTCTTGATGCACACCCGCCTCCAACCGTGTCCTCTTCCCGCGAGATACGCCGCCCTTATCATCCACCCTTTCCAGCAGAACCCTTACCAACTGCCTTACGTGAAACCGTGTTTCCGTCCACGCCTGCACGTCGTGTGGCCGGTGTCTCTGCCCCCACGGGGCCAGGGGCAGCCGTTTCTCCCGCCGCTACGAGTCATCCCCTTAGCTGCGAAGACCCGGTCGCGATTTCTTCTTGACAAGCCCGGCCCGACGGCATAAGATGTTGGTGAATCCTATTGTAAATACTAGCAGTAAGTTGCGGGGTATGAGCGAACTACTAACAGCCAAGCAAGTGCAGGAGCTGCTGCAGGTCGATCGGACGACGATCTACAGGATGCTCGACGACGGCCGCCTCACCGGCGTCAAGGTCGGCCACCAGTGGCGCTTCCCCCGGCAGGAGATCGACGACCTCATCGCCGGCACCCGCGGCGCCAGCCATCGCAGCCCTGCCTCGTCGTCGCTCGCCGAGCCGTTGCCGCTGAATTGTCTACAGACCATCCAGGACGTCTTCGCGGAGATCGCCGAGGTGGGTCTGGTAACCACGGCCACGAACGGGGAACCGCTCACCAATCTCAGCAACCCTTGCCGGTTCTGCAGCTTGATCATGGCCAGCGAACAGGGCCGGCGCGCCTGCATCTCGTGCTGGCACGAGCTGGCCCTCCGGCCGGAGCGCGTGCCGACGTTTGTCGCCTGCCACGCCGGCCTCCAGTACGCCCGCGCCCGCATAGAGGTGAAGGGCGAGCTCGTCGGCATTCTCGTCGCCGGTCAGTTCTACGCCGAACCTCCTGATTGCCGGACGGAGGACGCGCGCATCAGGGACCTTGCCGCCGCCTACGGGCTGGATGCCGACGAGGCCATCGCCGCCGCCCGGAGGGCGCCAATCCTCGACAAGCGCAAACGGGCCCAGCTGGGCGACTGGCTGCAGAAGATCGCCCGCACCTTCGAGAAGGTCGGCAGCGAGCGAGCGGACCTCGTCGACCGCCTGCGCCAGATCGCCGCCATGACGACCCTAGATTGAAGATAGCCCAATGCGATCAGGAAGTCTAGCATATTTCGGCTAACGCATGACTAATGAACCCAATCCTGTGGCACGCGGACGTGGCCACGGATCAGCAAAGGACGGAAAAATGAGCGACGGCAACACCAAACAAAGACTCGCGATCATCGCCGGCCACGGCACCCTCGACGCGGCCTACCCTCCCTTCATCCTGGCCACGGCCGCGGTGGCGATGGACATGGAGGCGGCGATCTTCTTCACCTTCTACGGCCTCGAGATACTGAAGAAAGGCAAAGCAGACCAATTGCAGATTGCCCCCATCGCGAACCCGGCAATGCCCATGCCAGTCCCCAACATCGTGGGCATGCTGCCCGGCATGACGGCGATGGCTACGAAGATGATGGGCGACAAGATGAAGAAGGCCAACGTGCTCAAGATAAGCGAGCTGCTGAACATGGCCAAGGAAATGGGAGTGCGCCTGATCGCCTGCCAGATGACGATGGACGCGATGGGCATCAAGAAGGAAGATCTCATCGACGGCGTCGAAATCGGTGGCGCAGCTACCTTCCTCGACTTCGCCAGCGAGAACGCCATCTCCCTCGCGTTCTAAGTTAAGTCACCACCTGCAGCAGAGGTAACGGGGATGCTGCCCCCAGAGCGGCATCCCCGTCCTGCGTTCACCCCCCGGTGGCTAAGCGCGCCCCGGCCTAAACAGTCCGACGTAGCCGTTGCTGCCCGGGTGCTCGCTAGCGGAAGGGCCAACGGAGCCTCTGCCGGCGCTCCTGTCATCCC
>JAJZQK010000324.1 GCA_021847625.1 Chloroflexota bacterium | reverse complement strand
TTCTCTGCGACCTCCGCGGTTAATCCGACTCCGACCGCGTAACTGCCGCAAATCATCGCTCGGAGCCCGGCCCGGCCTCGCGGGAAGCCCAAATGGGCCGTTCCGCCGCCGGCCGGGAGCGGTTCAGGCACGGCAGGTATCGGGTTGGCCGACGCATTCCGGCGGACACCGCACCTGGATGCGTCATGCCGGGCGAAGCTTGGGCACGCAACCTGCACCAACCGCGGCCCGTCTCGACTTTCGTCGAGTGACGGGGAGCACTCCACAACCGGATAGTGAATCCGCACAGGGCGGCGAGGAGGGCGCGGCTGAGGTTTTCTCCGCCGGCGCCTCCCCGCCCGGGGCGGACACCCGCCGGTGCCGGAGGCCGCAAGGCCGATTGGCATGGCCGACTGGCCGGGGGCCGGCGGGGCAGCCGCTGCCGGGCGGGCTATCCGCGACGTGGTAGAGACCGTCTCAGTATCTGGGATTCTGGGATGATGAGGAGGGGGGTTGTGTTGAGACGATTCCTTCCGTTGGCGATTATCATCGCCCTTGCCTTTACGCTGGTGCCGCTCGACATCGGGTCGGCATCGGCAGCACCGTCTTCGGTGACCGTGGCGATTGACTGGGCCAACGTGCGCACCGCCCCGTCGCTATCGGCCAGCGTGGCAACGCGGGTCTACCAGGGGGACAAAGTCATCGTCACCGGCACCGTCAACGGCAAGTCGGTGAACGGTAACAGCACCTGGTACCGGACGAAGTCTGGTTGGTACATCTCGGCGACGGTGGTTTCGGGCTCCGCGGTGGCCTCGTCTACCCCGCCGAGCACCATCCCGGCGGGCAATCGCTGGATCGACGTCAACCTGTCGACCTTGACGACGCGCGCCATGGTGGGCAACACGGCCATCTACTCGGCGCCGACCGTGTCGGGTCGCCCGGGCTGGGAGACGCCAACCGGCACCTTCCGTATTCTGCGGCGCACGCCCTTGACGAATATGCAGTCGCAGCCGGGCTGGTCCGACCAGTATTATCAGCCGAACGTACCGTGGGTGCAGTACTTCACTCCTTACGGGCATGCACTCCACGGCAACGACTACTCACCGGCCAGCTACTTCGGGCGCGTCCGTAGCAGCCACGGCTGCGTGGGCATGAGCGTCGCCGATGCGAAGTTCCTCTACAACTTCGGCGGCGTCGGCATGCCGGTGGTGATCCACTACTAAGAATCCTGTTGCCGAACACGGCCAGAGGGCCTCGGGGGACGAGTTCCCCCGGGGCCCTCGCCGGTCCGGCCCACATCGCGAAATCACCCCCAACGTCGCCGCAACCGCGGCGAAGCCTACGAATGCCGCTCTCCCTTGGGCACGCAACCTGCTTTCTCCCCACGCCGTTTCACGGCGATGTTGGGAAGAGGAGGTGGGGATGTTGAAACGACTGATTCCTTTGGCGATAGCGCTCGCCATCGGCTTCACGCTATTGCCAATGGCGACCAGTTCGGCGGCGGCCGCGTCGTCGATCGTCTACGTCACGGACGGCCCGGTTAACGTTCGCACCGGGCCGAGCACGAGATACGCCATAGCAACGCGCGTCTACACGGGCGACGCCGTCGTCGTCACCGGCACGACGTCCGGCCAGTCCGTTCAGGGCACCTCCACGTGGTACCGGACGAAGTCCGGTTGGTACATCTCGGGCGCCTTCGTGTCCGGCTCGCGAACGGCGGCCACCAGCGGGCGCTGGATCGACGTCAACCTGTCGACCCTGACGGCGCGCGCCATGGTGGGCAACACGGCCGTCTACTCGGCGCCCATCGTGAGTGGGATGGCCGGCTTCCGGACGCCTACCGGGAACTTCCGCATTATCAGCCGCCCAGGAACGATTGACATGAGCTGGCCTGGGCTGTACTACCAGCCGAACGTACCGTACACGCAGTTCTTCGACGGCGCCGGCGACGCCATTCACGGCAACTACTGGTCGCCTAGGGGCGCGTTCGGCAACTACAACACGAGCCACGGCTGCGTGGGTCTGCGCAACGGCGACGCCGCCTACTTCTGGAGCTTCGGTTCCATAGGCATGCCGGTGCGAATCCACTACTAGTACTAAGCCGTGATACTAGCTGATTAGCTAGCCTGTGACGTAAAGGCAACATGGCACACCCCGCGAAATCCGGGGTGTGCCATGTTAGGTCTTGGTGCCCTGGCTGATCGCGCGGGCCGTGGCGGTGGCCATCAGCCCCGGTCCCTGGTCGGGGGTCACGCCGGACGGAGGACCCACGCCCGGCCCACGACCTGCGGTCGTCGCCGCGGCCGTCGGAGTGGACGCCGTCGTCGGGCCAACGAACGTACAGGAGGCCAGTAGGGCCAGGCCGGCGATCGTCACCGCGACGAGCGCAAGCTCCAGCATGCCGAGTCGATGCAGCAGGTTCCTCATGGGGGGCACATCCTATTCTTGACTAGGGATAGGGCACCGTTGGCGAGAGCCCTCCGTGGGAGTGGTAGCAACAACCGTGCCAGCAAGGCAAAGGTCGGCGTGGCGGGGGGGGGTGGCGGGCAGGGCTGGGGGGCATCCGGTCGGACCCCGGGACTACCTGAGTCGCCGAATAGGCGCGAATTTCTCGAAAAACGTTCCCAAACCTATTGACAAGGCCGGCCTAGGCGTGATAATATGAAAGGGTCCCGAGCGGTTGAGTAAGGTAAACTTGCCGGACCGTAGGATACTGAACCTTGAGTAGGTAGAAGACGTGGGCTCGACTCAGTCGAGGGCACGGTGGAAGCCGAAAGGGGCATAGGGTACCGAAGGCTGCCAAGGTAAACCGAAAGGTTACTCGGGGCATTTCTTTGTCTTCGGCGGGTGAAGACGCCGCGAGGGAGGAGCACCCTTGAACCTGGAGCCGATCGGCATCGTCCGCTCCCCGGTCCGCGAGGCGGTCGACGAGAACTGGGATAGCGTCGTCGCCGAGGTCCACCTCGCCCCCGACCTGGCCGCGGGCCTGCAGGGCCTGGAGCAGTTCTCGCACGTGGTCGTCGTCTTCCTGATGCACGGGGCCAGCTTCGACCGGGCTGGTGACCTCGTGCGCCGGCCGCAGGGACTGGAGGATATGCCCTCCCTTGGCATCTTCGCCCAGCGGGCCAAGCACCGGCCCAACCCTATCGGCATCACCGCCGTGCGCCTGCTCGGCGTCGCCGGGAACGTGCTGAAGGTCCAGGGCCTGGACGCCATCGACGGCACGCCCGTCCTCGACATAAAACCTTACTTTCCCGCCTACGACCGCGTGGCCGACGCGGTCGTGCCGGAGTGGGTCCCGCGCCTGATGGAGGGGTATTTCTAATCCCCGGTGCACGCCGGGGCCCGCGCCTGGCCGCCCAATGCGCGCTAATCCTGAGGGCGCTCCTGGCAATGACTCCGGTCATCCCCGCGGAAGCGGGGATCCATCGCCCCCTATTTGTAGGGCGAGCGGCTGCTCGCCCTCTGGTAACCCGAAGGGGCCGACCCTCACCCTAACCCTCTCCCTGGAAGGGCGAGGGAACCACCGTCCGACCGTCCGATCGGTTTGCAGACGCCGCCCCCCCTTAACTTCCGCCCTCGCCCCTGCCCCAAGATAGGCCTAGCCACCCTTTCCCACCCTGCCTGCTGGCATCCTCAACCCCACTGGTAAGAGGGTCCGGTTGACCGCGGCCCCGGGCCGAGACAGACTTAGATAGAAGGGTGCGTCGGGCCCGGCGTCAATCATCTCTTATGGCCCGCACCATTATTGCCGGTCGCGGCGTGCCCTCCTGGTGGCCGCTTCGCATGCCCGACGCCCTTGCGAAGCGGCCGTCCCACAACCTCGGCCAACCACCGCGAGATCCGCTACGAGAGAGGACATATATGGAAGACGTGGAACGTCGGCGACGACGCCTTGAACGCGATTTGACGCGGGCGCGCGCGAAGCTCGCCGCGATGAAACGGGAGAACTACAAGACCGCCTCGGCCTACCAGCGGGTCCGCACCCAGCTGCGGGGGCACATCGCCGAGCTGGAGAACCTGCTGCGGGCCATCGGCGAGCCCTGTCAGCAGGAGGGGGCGCCGGGGGCCCAGGGCCTATCGATCTGCCCGCGTTGCCGCAAGCCCCGGGAACGGCTGTACTACCTCGAGGGCGGGCCGGTCGCCCTCTGCTACCTGTGCTGGGTGGAACTGGGTAAGCAATGGTGGGACAGCCAGAACAACCTGGCCGCCTTCGAGCCCTTCCCCGGCAACGGGCGG
Source organism: Chloroflexota bacterium (assembly GCA_021847625.1). The sequence continues at coordinate 845 of JAJZQK010000324.1, read as the reverse complement.
GAGGTCACGGCTAGGCTGGCCTCGCCCTGACCGCCGCCCACCGTCGCCTACGGTTCTCCCCCCTGGCCCGGCGGCGGCCCTCCTTGGGCACGGCGAGCAGCCGCAGCAGTACGAGCAGGGAAAGCGTAGAGAGCAGCAGGCCGGGCGCGAAGTCGCGCACCGTGGCCGAGAGAAAGATGTGGGCCGGCGACACCGTGAGCAAGATGGCGGCGCAGAGCCCGGCCTGCGGCCCGAAGAGGCGGCGGCCGAGTTGATAGATGACCGGTATCGCGAGGACGCCGCAGGCGATGGTCAGCCACTTGGCGGCGACGAAGTTGGTGCCCACCAACCCCAGCCAGGCGCGTATCCCCAGGTAGAAGAGCGGCGGATGGACGTCGCGCAGGTCGGTTGCCAAGTTGTTGATCCTTTCGCTTGCTCATCGATTGACAGCCTTGGCGCATTCTACCCCGCCCGCGGCCCCCGTCAACCCGTAACGCCGGTCATCGCCGCCTAATGTAGAGCCCGGTAGCCTACGCTATAGACCGCTTATCTTCCGGGCGAGGCCCTCCGCCGCCCGCAGGTCGGCGACCGCCTGGCGGAACACTGCCTCTTTGATATACGTTTGATAGGGCACCCCAAGCAGCCGGGCCGCGCGCTTGACGACGTCGAGCTGGCTCTTGCCCCAGCGGAAGCTAACCCTGGTTTCCTCTATGTCTCTATCGGCCTGCTCGATCATAGCCCGGGCCCGCGCGTCCACCTCGGCCGGCAGCTCCTCGGCGGGCAGTTCTTCATAATCGCGGCGCATGCTACTCAACGGAATCCCCTCTCTAGAGTGTGAAACAGCTAATGACCAATACCTTCTTGTT
>JAJZQK010000323.1:4202-5080 GCA_021847625.1 Chloroflexota bacterium | reverse complement strand
CTGGAGCTAGCTGACAATTGAATTATAGGAGGCTATCGCGCTGCTGTCAATGACGATTGCCATCGCCAGCCCACGTCCGTTCAGCCCGTGGCTACCTCGTCGGCTTCCGCCTCCCGCACCAGCACCTGGAGGGGAGATAGATGAGCCCCGCCGCAGTCCAGGACCACGCAGACGCAGTTCGGTCCGGCCGCGTAGGTGGCAAAAGGCCTGAGCTGCCAGTATTCGGGCATAATCTCGTAGCTCCAGAAGACGGGCTGTCTGCCGGCGCCATCGGGGAGCACCGTTAAGGGGACCAGCCCTTTCAGCACAGCCAACACCGCCGCCATCTCGGCACTATCGGCGTCGACCATAGCAGAATGCCTAACGCTGCCCTTGTGGTAATAGGCAGCTACCTGGTAGGTGCGTTTCCGCACGTGCTGATCCATCTGTCCTGCCCTCGCGCTTGCCAACGATCAGCAACCTTCGCGCCTATTGTAGACCAAGACAAGCTGCAAGGGAAGGGGGCTGTTTGCGGGCTACGGAAGATGTATGGCAGGGGAAGGCGACCTATCGGTTGCCACACCGGCCTCGTCGACGGTGCGACGAACCACGGCGACCAGTGCGTCCAAATCAAATGGCTTGCCCACCCAGTCTACCGCGCCTACCTCTGCCACCCGCCGCCCGGCATCGGCCGCTGCCGTGAAGACGACAATCGGCACCCGATGGTCGTACCTGGCGTGCAGCTCCCGCGCGAACTCCCAGCCATCCATCACCGGCATCTTCATATCCAGCAGGACCAGCGCCGGCAGCGTCTTCTCTATCGCCGCCAAGCCCTCGCAGCCGTCACAAGCCGTCCGGACCTGGTAGCCCTCCGCCTCCAGCACAAAGGCCACCAGGGA
>JAJZQK010000323.1:0-4192 GCA_021847625.1 Chloroflexota bacterium | reverse complement strand
ACCAGGGACAATATGTCGGGGTCGTCATCTACCACCAACACGGTCTGCGCACCGTCCCTAGTCATCTGTACCTCCTGCCGGCAAGCTTAAGTAAAAGGTGCTGCCGCGCCCCTCGCGGCTCTCGAACCACACGCTGCCCCCGTGGCGATCGACGATCTCTCGCGAGATGTATAGGCCGACGCCCATGCCGCCGTAGTCGTAGGGCGTGCCGGTATGGGCACGATAGAAGCGCTGGAAGATGCGCCCTTGCTTCTCCTTCGGTATGCCGACGCCACGGTCCCGCACGGACACGATGGCCCGCCCATCTCGGACGTCGACCGCCACGTCGATGGGACCGCCCTTGGGAGAGTAGCGCATCGCATTGTCAAGCAGGTTGGCGATCACCTGCTCCAAGCGGTCACGGTCGCCCTGCACGACGACCGGCTCGGCCTTGACGAACCGTATCTCATGCTTGTTGGCCATCAGCGCAAAGCGGTCGCCAATCTCCTCGACCAGGGCCGGCACATCGATACTCTCAAGCGTCAAGTCCAGCCGGCCGGACTGCAGCCGGGAGATGTCCAGCAGGTCGTTGACGACGCTGTCGATGCGCCCCGCCCCGCGGTCGATCGCATCCAGCATCTTGCGATGAGGCGGCGACAGGGACTCGCTCGTGCGCACGAGCGCCTGCGCGTAGCCCTTCATCACCGTCACCGGCGTCTTCAGCTCGTGGGCTGCCACGGTGATGAACTGGTCCTTCAGCCTTTCCAGCTCGGTAAGCTCGGTCACATCATGCCAGAGGACCACCGCCCCCGTGACCTTGCCGTCTGCCAGCAAGGGCGTCGCCGAGGCCAGAACCGTCACGTCCCGTCCTGCCGCGTCTGTGAAGACGAAGCGCCTGTCGATAACGCTCTCGCCCCGCAAGGCCCGTGCCGACGGCACAGCCTCCGCCCGGACCGAGCGACCGTTCAGGTAGCGAAGGCGCAGCTTCCTCGCAATTTCCGCACTGGTCGTCGTCCGCGGGTCCGCGCCGTAGAGGCGGCCGACGGCGGCGTTGGCCTGCACGATCGTCCCGTCCCTGTCGTAGACGACGACCGCCTCCGCCATCGAAGCGAAGACGGCGTCGAGCTCGCCCGCCCGCCGTTCCACCTCGGCTCGCGCCTCGATGTGCTGCAGGCCCAGCGAGGCGAGGGCGGCCAGCTGCACGAGCAGCGCCTCGTCCTCAGCCGTGAACTCCCCCTGTCCCTTGTCCGACACCATCAGCAAGCCGTCGGCCTGGCCATCTCGACCGACCAGGCGCGCGCCGAGGAGGCCGCGGAGGTCGCAATGCCCTTCCGGCAACCCCCACCAGGCCGGATGGCGCCGCAGTTGCTCGTCGGTCAGCCGCAGCGAGTTAACCTTGTCGATCAAGTCCAGATACACGCCGCCTCTCTCGATCGCAAGTACCTCGCCGGGCGGACCAGGAGGGGTATCGCTGTCGTATGATCTGGCCATCATCTGGAAGCTCCCCTGGTGGTAGCGATAGCCCGAAGTGCCAACTCCGGCCCCGGTTATCTGGCAGGCCCCGTCCACCACGCGCTGCAACAGCCCGGAAACGGTCTTCTCCGCCAGCACCTGCTCGGAAACCTCCATCACCGCGTGCAGGCGCGCCAGATGGGCAGCCCGTTCCTCGGCCCGACGACCGGCGAGGCCGGCCCGCTCTTCCGCGGCGACGCTCGCCATGGCCAGCCGCTCGTTTGCGTGGGTTACCTGCCGCAGCAGCTCCTCACGCTCGGCCTCCGCCTCCTTCTCGGCCGTCACGTCCCGGATCGCAACCACGGCGAGTACTACCTCGCCGTTATCCCCGCGTACCGGCGTCCCGCTGTAGCTGGCGATCCACGTCCGCCCCGTGTCCAGCCTACGCACGCGAACCTCCAGCTCGGACAGCGTCTCGCCGCGCAGAACGCGACCGAGCGGCCATTCATCCACGGGCACCGGCCGCCCATCCAGCTGCTTCACGACAAAGGTGTCGGGGAAATCGCTCAGCCGTCTCAGCGCCTCCTCCAGATACTGGAAGCCGTGGATGCGCAAGGCCGCGGGATTCATGCTCAGCACGTTCCCCGCCAGATCGAAGATGACGATCCCCTCCGCCAGGCTATTCACCGCTGCTTCGAGCTGGGCCAGGTTCGCCGCGTCCTTGGCCGCCAGATCTTCGATCCGCCGCCGCGAAAGTACCTCCTCGGTTACCTCGTGGGCCAGCATCAGGATCGACTCGACCCGCCCCGCCGGGCCTCGCAGGGGCACTTGGTCCACGTTCCAGTAGGTCTCTTCCCGTCCTTTGCCTACCGCGGCTTCGTACTCGCGGAAGCGCACCGTCTTGCCCGTTCGGTAGACCTCGTCCAACTGGGCAAAGCCACCCTTGGCAGCCACTTCCGGGAACACCTCGTCGATAGGGCGGCCGACCATGGACGTGTCGTCCCCGCCGGGAATTGCCCGGTAGGCGGGATTTGCCAGCACGAAGTGGTGGTCGGCTCCCTGCACCACGGCGATTCCAAGCGGGGAACAGTCGATCAGCGTATTGAGGAACGCGCCTTGCCGGGCCATGTCATCAACCAGCCGCCCGCGGTCTTCTTCGGCCCGCTTTCGGCGGTCAATGTCCTCGATGACGGCGATGAAGTAATCGGGCTCGCCGGACGGTCGACGGACGAGCGAGCCGGTCAGGTTAATCCAGACGAGCGAGCCATCCTTGCGGACGTACCGCTTCTCCAGCGAGTAGGTGCTGATCTCCCCTCCCTGCAGCTGCCGCGCGAGGGCCAGGTCCGCTTCCAAGTCTGGAGGATAGGTGATGTCCTGGAAGGCTAGGTGGGTAATCTCGTCCAGGGAGTAGCCGACGATGTCGCAGAGCCGCTGGTTGACGCGCAGGAAGGTGCCATCCATCGCCACGTGGGCCATGCCCACGGCCGCTTGCTCGAAGGTCGCCCGGAAGCGCTCCTCGCTCTCCCGCAGCGCCATTTCGTTCCGGCGCTGATCCGTGATATCGGTGCCGGTACAGACGACGTAGGCCACCTCGCCCGCGTCGTCGGCGATGGTCGTGTTGTCCCAGGCGATGAGGCGGCGGGCGCCGCCCTTGGTCAGCCAGTAGTTCTCATAGCGGTTTGCGGCTTGCCCCGCCTTGAGGGCGGCGAAGACGTTCTTGGCCCCGTCTACCTCGGCCGACGGCAGCAGGAAATCCCACGGCTTCCTGCCCTCGGCCTCGGCGGCAGTATAGCCAGTCACCTCCTGGCAAGCCCGGTTGAAGCGGGCGATTCGCTCCTGGCGGTCGAGGACGACGACGAGGTTGGCGACTATGTCCATCACGGCAGCGGCCAGGTCGCGTTCTTCGTGCGCGTCGCCACGGCCGAGGTTGCCCCCGCCCGTGGCCTGCCGCTGCGGCTTGTCGTTACGGTCCTTGCTCCCCATTATTCCCCCATACAGAAGAACGCGGGGCCATCGCAACCACACGCACGCGTCCTTGCGCCCGGGAAGGCTTCGCTGTCTCTGATTCAACAGTGTCCGAAATAGCCCTATGATATATGATAACATCACCCCCCCAAACCGGCAACGCGACCGGCCAGCTTGTCACCGGGCATCGGCTCTTCAGCACGTTTCACGCTGGGTTTCTCACCGCGGCGGGCGCGGAGAGGAAGGGAGGGCCGGCAAGCAACCGCAATGGGTTATGTCACACGGAGGATCGGACGCGGACTGCAATGCATTCTCTCACCATCCAGATTGATACGGTGAGCCTCAGATATCAAGCGCACGCGAAGCAAGCCGTTTGCCAGGCGGGGGGCACGTCGTATTACAATAGGAGAGACAACTTCCGACGAGGATTGACGATGGCAGAACGAGAGGCCAGTCGCGCCCACCTATCGAACGAACCGGTGCAATACTACCTGGCCCTGCCCGGGTTGCCGGGCGCGGAGCTAGCCCTGTTGACCGCGCGAGGCGCCCTCCTCGCCCATCGGCGGTTCCGCGACCGGCCGGGTTACAGCCGCTGGCTCTCCGGGGCGATGGCGAAGATAGTCCTCCGCGCCGCCGCGGGCGAGCTGGTTGCCATCGCCCGGGCCCACGACGGCCTGCTCGTGCCGGAGCCGCCCGATTTGCCGGTGCTGGCGGTGCTGCGGCCCCGCCCGCGCGCCCGGGCGCCCTTCGTACAGGATCTCAAGCTCTATTCAGGCAGCGTGGGCGCCGTCCCGGG
>JAJZQK010000322.1 GCA_021847625.1 Chloroflexota bacterium | reverse complement strand
TCCACGAGATCGGTCAGGCGTAAAGGAGACGCGACGAATGCAGGGTCTCATAAAACGTGGCTAAGGAGAGTACAGTGACGAAGAAAGGCAAGATCTACGTGATGGGCGTGGACCAGATGGTCCTCCCCCTGACCAAGTACTTCGCGAATGAAGGGTCGCTACCCACCATCGCCAAGCTGCTGGAGCGCTCCTCCGCGGGAATGGCGCTGGCCTCCTTCCCCTCCTACACAGCAAACAACTGGCCGGTGATCGCCACCGGCGCTAACACCGGCACCCACGGCGCCGTCTCCTGGTTCATTACCATGCCCGACGGCCAGGACGTCTCCTCGCTGACCTCGCTGGGCATCAGCGCCGAGTTCATCTGGCAGGCCGCCGAGCGCCAGGGCGTCAAGAGCGCTGTGATCCATTACCCCGGCTCGATGCCCTCGCGCCTCAAGGAAGGCTATATCATCGACGGCAACGCCGGCCCCGCCTTCGGCGCCTGTCCCTTCGAGATCGCGACGGCCGAGGCCTACACCACCGACCGTAACGTCGAGAGCGAGAGCCTCAAGGAAGTGGCGCTGACGCCCGCCCAGGGCTGGAAGGGACTGCCCAGCGGCGGGCCGCAGCCCCTGGAGACGGAGATCCCCGTCACCGCCAAGGAGGAATCGGAGACGCAGAACTGGCAGGTGCTCGTGCTGGGCGGGGCAAACGGCTACGACCGCGTCGTCGTCTGCCGGGAGAAGGACCTGGCCACGAAGGTCGCCGAAAGCAAGGTTGGCGAGTGGAGCGAGTGGTCTACCGAGACGTTTGGCGACCGCCAGGGCACGGTGCGCTTCAAAGTGACCGGCCTCTCCGCCGACGGCAAGCACCTTAAGCTCTACCGCTCCCAGATCTTCCCGACCACCGGCTTCTCCAATCCCGATGAGATCGGCAAGGAGTTGATCGACAAGATCGGGCCCTACCAGGAATACGTCAGCCAGATGTTCAACGTGCTCGGCATCCTCGACTACAAGACGTGCGTCGAAGAGGCCGACTATCAGGCCCAGTGGTTCGCCAAGGCCGCCCTCTACATGACAAAGGAGAAGGACTGCGATATGTTCTTCTGCCACTGGCACTTCCTGGACGACATCAACCACTTCCACCTGGCCCACCTCAACCCGGAGTGGTTCCGCTACAACCCGGAGGAGGCCAAGAAGCATTGGGACATGGTGCGCCAGGCCTACCAGGCCGTCGATCGCATGATGGCGACGCTGCTGGAGGGAGTCACCGAGGACGACTACGTGATCCTCATCTCCGACCACGGCTGCTCCCCTGTGAACAGAATCGTCTTCATGGAGAAGTTCCTTTGCGACAAGGGCTTCCTGGTCTTCAAGGACCCGACCACGCCGAAGACGAACTTCACCCACGGCTGGTACGACAAGATCGATTGGGACAAGAGCAAGGTGTGGCTGCGCGAGGGCGTCTTCATTGACACCTTCAACATCTTCGTCAACGACAAGTTCGCCGCCGAGAAGAAGCAGATCCAGCGCGACCTCGTGCGCGAGCTGCGCACGTGGGTGGACGACAAGCTGCAGATGACCCCGGTGGCCCTGGCCCTGACCAAACGTGACGCCGAGCTGATCGGCCTCTGGGGCGATCAGGTGGGCGACGTGGTCGTCGTGCTCGAAGAGGGCTACAACATGGGCAAGAAGGACAGCCCGGTGGCGGTAGCCGATAACAACGGTCAGGTAGTCTCCGGCCATGGCCGGATGATCCCAACGGCAGAGAGCCAGTACGGCACGGAGAAGGCCATCTTCACCATCGCCGGCCCGGGCATCAAGAAGGGCTACGAGCGGCCCGCCGACAAGATCGGCCATATGAAGCTGGTCGACGTCACGCCGACGCTGTGCCATATCCTGGGCATCCAGCCGCCGGCCCAGAGCCAGGGCAACGTCGCCTACGACCTGTTCGAGGGGCACGAGGCCGACTACAAGCTGCCGGCGACGACCCCCGCCTACGGCCCGACGAAGCATTACAAGGATTGGATGCAGAAGCATCTCTACGAGTGGGGCCTCCTGAAGGAAGAGACGATCCCCTGCTAGGATTCGTCCCAGCCGGACCGTAGGGCAGGGGCTTGCCCCCTGCCGCCCGCGTCTCCGTCTTCCCCTGGGCGAGGATGAGCACCCCCGCTTCCCCACATAGGGGCCTGAGGACCAGTCTCGGGCCCCTATCGTTTGCCCGCTGGCAAATGCGCGGCCGGGAAGCGCCGGTACCGTTCGGCGGATGGCCCGTGCTATAATGCGAGCCACGGGGCCATTCTGCACGGCTGCGAGGTTGAGGAAGGGGCCCTCGTCGGCATCGGCGCCATCGTCCTCGACGGGGCGGTCGTCGGCCGGGAGACGGTCGTCGCGGCCGGCTCGGTCGTCCCTCCCCGCTCGCAGCTGCCCCCGGGCAAGCTCGTCTTGGGCGCCCCCGCTCGCGTGGCCCGCGACCCGAAGCCGGAGGAGCCGCGGCAGGTGCGCGAGGAATTGAACCGCGTCGTCGCCAAGGCCAAACAATACAAAACCCTCTTCGCATCGAACGACTGAGCACACAAGGAGACTACGGTAGGATGATGGAGCAACCGCTGCGAGACTTCAAATCGCTCATCGCCGAGGCGCGCAAACACGGCCCCCGTAAGATGTCGGTGGCCGTCGCCCAAGAGCGGGAGATCATCAAGGCGATCAAGGAAGGCCAGGACCTAGGCCTCGTCGAGGCCGTGCTGGTGGGCGATGGCGAGAAGGTTGCGGCCCTGGCCGCCGAGGAGGGCCTGGCCTTGGACCCGACCCGCGTGATCGACGAGCCCGACTGGCTTCTGGCCACGCGCAAGGCCGTCGAGCTGGCGGCCAGGGGCGAGGTCGATATGATCATGAAGGGCAAGGCCAACACCGCCGACCTCATCCGAGCCGTGCTCGACCGCGACATGGGTCTGCGCACCGGCCATCTGCTCAGCGGCACCATCGTCTTCGAGGTGCCGGGCTTCGACCGCCTAATGGTGCTGAGCGACGCCTCGATAAACATCGCCCCGACGCTGCTGCAGAAGGCCCAGATGATCGAGAACGCCGTCGCCACGGCCCGGGTGGTCGGCATTCGCCAGCCGAAGGTAGCCGCGCTGACCGCCTTCGAGTTCATCAACCCCGAGATGCCGGCCACGGTCGACGCCGCCAACCTGACGCTGATGGCCCGCCGCGGCCAGATCAAGGGTGCCATCGTCGAGGGCCCCATGGCCCTGGACCTGGCCTTGAGCGAGGTAGCGGCGGAACAGAAGGGCTTCCAGAGCCCCGTCACCGGCAAGGCCGACGTCTTCCTCTGCCCCGACATCGAGGCGGCCAATATCATGCTGCGCTGCATCATCTACTTCGCCGGGGGCAAGGTCGGCGGCATCATCCAGGGGGCGAAGGTGCCGATCCTTCTCATCTCCAGGGCCGAGCCGGCCGAGACCAAGGTCAACTCGATGGCTCTCGCTCTACTGGCAACCCAATCTGGCGAGGCTTGATCCGCGCCTGCCGGGCGACCTGAGCTAACCGCCAAGACGGTCCGTGCGCTGCCGCCCAGGCCCGGCAGAGGATGGAGCCGACGCCGTATGTACACACCGACGCTAGGAGGTCCGCCGCCATGCGCGTTTTGCTTTCCAACGTGGGCAGCACTTCGCTGAAGTTCCGCCTGTTGGAAATGGACAACGAATCCACGCTCGCCCTCGGCCGTATCGAACGGGTGGGCAGCGACCACGCCATATTCAACTATCAGACGACCGGCAAGGAGCCGATTTCCCGCGAACTGCGGGTGCGCGACTATAGCGCCGCCGTGCGGCTCGCCGTCGACTCGCTGTGCCACCCGGAGACGGGCGTCCTCGACCGGCTTAGTGACCTGGGCGCGGTCGGCTTCAAGGTCGTGCACGGGGGGCCGGTGACGGGCTCGCTGCGCATCGACGGCAGCGTGCTCGAGGCGTTGGAGGAGTACTCGGCCATCGCCCCAGCCCACAATCCGCCCTACATCCAGGCCATTCGCATCTTCATGCGCTTGCTGCCGACAACCCCGCTCGTGGGCGTGTTCGAGACATCCTTCCACCAGACGCTACCAGAACGCGCCTTCCTCTACGGCGTGCCCTACGAGTGGTACGAGAAGTACGGCATCCGGCGCTACGGCTTCCACGGTGCCTCCCACCGCTACGTTGCCGAGCGCACGGCCCAACTGCTGGGGCAGCCGGCGGCGGACCTGCGCATCATCACCTGCCATCTGGGGGGCAGTTCATCCCTCTGCGCGGTGAAGGGTGGGCACTCGATCGACACGAGCATGGGCTTCTCGCCCCAGGCGGGAACGTCGATGTCCAACCGCCACGGCGACGTCGACGTCTGGATCGTGCCCTTCATGATGGAGCGCGCGGGCCTGTCGCTGGCCGAGGTGAAGCAGGCCCTGGGCAAGGAATCCGGACTGCTCGGCATTTCCGGCCTGAGCGGCGACGTCCGCGACCTCGAGGAGGCGGCGGCCAACGGCCACAGACGGGCCGCCCTAGCCCTGGAGGTCTTCGCCTATGATGTGAAGAAGTACATCGGCGCCTATGCCGCCGCCCTCGGAGGCGTGGACGCCCTGGCCTTTGCCGGCGGGATCGGCGAACGGGGGGTGGCGATGCGCAGGCGCATCTGCGAGGGGCTGGAGTTTCTCGGCATTGCCCTCGACCCCGCCAAAGACGAGGTGAGCGCCCGGGAGGCGATCATCTCCCCGGACGATGCCCGGGTCAAGGTCTTCGTCGTGCCCACGAACGAGGAGATTATTGTCGCCAGAGAGACCGTCAAGGTGATCGGAGGCTAGACGATGGATAGAGAGCGTGGAGACAGGGACCGCGACAGGGGTCGCGATGGGGACCGTGACAGGGACCGCGGGCGCGACCGGCGCGAAGAGCGTCCCGGCCGGCGCGAGGAAGGGCGGCGGGGCCCCCCGCCGCCACCCGAGCGGACCCGCCGGCCAAGCTACCGGGGCGAGGTGACAGGCCCGCCCATCGTCGAGCCGCCCGCCTACAAGCCCGAGGACCTGGCCAAGACGGCGGAGAAGATTGCCGCCGCCTGCCTGGAGGTACACCGCCAGATGGGTT